>JALHSW010000152.1 GCA_022865365.1 Acidimicrobiia bacterium
ACACCTCGTCGATGAGGATCGGGGCGAGACCGAGCGACAGCTCGTCGGCCACGATGAGGCGGGGTGGGGCCGCCAGGACGCGAGCGAGGGCGAGCATCTGCTGCTGGCCGCCCGACAAGGTGGCGGCGCGCTGGGTGAGGCGCTCGGCCAGGATCGGGAACCGGGCGAGGGCGCGACCGATCGCGTCGTCGCGATCGCTTCGCGCCACGCTGTGGCGCAGCCCCATGCGGAGGTTGTCGAGCACTGTCAGGCCGGGGAAGATCCCGCGTCCTTCGGGTACGTGGGCGACGCCGAGGCGCGCGATGCGATGGGGCGCCCACCGCGTGACCTGTTGTCCATCGATTGTCACCTGGCCTCGGTTGGGCGTCACGACACCGGTGATCGCCCGGGCGAGCGAGCTCTTGCCGGCGCCGTTGGCCCCGAGGATCGCGACCGCGCTCCCGGGCCCGATGTCGAGGGAGACGCCGGACAGCGCTCGTGCCGCTCCGTAGCGCACGTCGATCTCGTCGACGACGAGGTGGACGCCGCTCATGTCTCGACCTCGGTCCCGAGGTACGCGGCGCGCACCGCGGGGTCGGCCCGAACCACCTCGGGAGCACCGGCGGCGATGCACCGGCCGAAGTCGAGCACGTAGACGTGGTCGGAGAGGCCGAGGACGAGATCGACGTCGTGCTCGACGAGGAGGAAGGCGACGGTCGAGCCGACGCGGGCGCGGCGCAATACCTCGGCCAGGAGTTCGGTCTCGTGCTCGTCGAGGCCGGCACTCGGCTCGTCGAGGAGCACGACATCAGGCTCGGCCGCGAGCGCGCGACCGACCTCGACGAGCCGGCCGGTTCCCAGTGGGAGCGAGTCTGCGAGCTTCGCCGCAACCTCGTCGAGCCCGAGGCGCGCCAGCAACCCGTCGACGGTTGCGTCCTCCTGCTCGTCGCGGCGCCGACCCAAGCCGAGCAGGTCGAGCGCGAGGTGGTGGGTCCGCCGTCGGGCGCGGTAGGCGAGCACGAGGTTCTCCCGCACCGTGAGCTCCGTGAACAGCTCGCTGCGTTGATACGTACGGGCCAGGCCGCGCCGCGCTCGCACGGTAGGGCTCAGCCGGGTCACGTCGCGACCGGCGAGGTGGACCGCACCCTCGTTCGGTCGCAGGAGCCCCGACAGCACGTTGAAGAGCGTCGTCTTGCCCGCACCATTCGGCCCGACGAGCCCGACGGTCGTCCCCGGCGCGACCTCGACATCGATCGCGTCCAGCGCGGTCAGGCCACCGAAGCGCACGGTGACGCCCGACGCCGTAAGGGCGGGCGCGGTGTCGGCGCTCACTCGGGTGCTCCTGCCGGGGTTCGTCGCAGCCGCTGTTGCGACCATCGGGCGACCTCGCGCAGCTGTTGACCTTGTAGGGCCAGCATTCCGCGGGGCTCGCGCGCGAGACCGATCGCACCGAGCCCGAACGCGACTGCGGTGAGGAGCACGTACCGGGGCTCGAGGTTGTCGCTGACGAGCTGGGAGATCACCGGGAGGGCGAGGCCGGCGACCAGCGCACCCCAGGGCGAGCGGATGCCCCAGGTGACGACGACGGCCAGCCACACGATCCCGAGAATCGCGTTGTAGTCGCTCGGGAGCGCGAGGTACCGGTACGTCGCGAGCAACCCGCCGCCGAGCCCTGCGATGAACGCGCTGAGCGAGAACGCGGTCAGCTTGGTCCGCACGACGCTGACGCCGATCGTCGCCGTCGCGGTCTCGCTCGAACGCACGGCTCCGAGTTCGAGGCCGGTCGTCGATCGGCGCAGGTTGGCGATCAGGAGCGCGAGCACGACGAACACCGCCAGGAGCAGATAGTAGAAGCGGTCGTCGGAGTCGAACGTGAAGGAGCCGATCGCCGGGCGGTTCAGGAACACGCCCGCGCCGACCTGATCGAAATCCTCGATGCGGAAGATGATGTTGTCGAGCAGCAACGCGAACGACAGGGTTGCCAACGCGAGGTAGAGGTCGCCGAGCCGAACGGCGAGCATCGCGACGAGCATGCCGAACGGCACCGCGATCAGGCCGCCCGCGAGGATCGCGAGACCGATCGGCCACCCGTGCTCGGTCGCGAGCTGCGCGGTGGCGATCGCACCCACCCCGGCGAAGGAGATCTGGCAGAGGGAGATCATGCCGCCCTCTCCGGTCACCACGGTGAAGGAGAGGAAGATGATCGCGAGTGCGAGCCCGCCGGCCACGATCCCGATCCAGAACGTGTCGAGCATCTGGGGTCCGAGGAGCAGCACGGCGGCACCCAGGAGGTAGGGCG
>JALHSW010000153.1 GCA_022865365.1 Acidimicrobiia bacterium
CACTCGCCCTGGGTGCGTCTCGGAGCACGACGACCGCCGTCGCCGACCACGATCCGCGCCGTCGATTCTTCGCCAACGCCTATGTGCTCACGTACGTGACGGCGGGCGCGGTCGCGCTCCTCGTCTGCCTCGTACGGTTGGGCTCATCGACGGTGATCCTGCGGAGCCTGGTGGCGGCGTTCCTCGGGACGGCGGTGGCAGTTGCGTCGGCCTACTTCGGTACCTCACCTCAGCAACCGCGCACCTGACGTGGACAGCCGCCGACCGGACGGCAAGACTCCTCTCGTCCCATCCGCCACGTCGGAAGGGACGAGAGGCCGGACGCATGGCGGCACGATCGCGAACGATCGCGATCCTCACCTCGACCCTCGTGATGCTGTCCGGGCCGACGGCGCTCGCGCTGGGCGGCAGTGATGGAGGCGAGGCAAAGGGCTCCCTCGTAGCGCAGGCGCTGCACGCCGTCGACGGCAGTCTCGGTGCCGCCGCGCCGGTCGCCATCATGCGCGCCAACGACCGGGGGTACGACGTCGTGCAGGTCCTCGAGGCCATCCTCGACGAGCGCCTGGCCGACGACGGCACGATCACCGACGAGGACGGCGCCGCGGTTGCGCCGTTCCGGGGGCCGTCGGGCCTGATCGAGGGCGATCCTCCCGGCTCGGGGGAGGAGATCGGGATCGCGCCCCTCGAGCGCGCGATCGACAAGGCCACGGCGAAGCTCGACAAGAAGTTCGATCTCCAGACGCGCGCCGAGCGTGCAGCCATCTCGGATGAGTCCAACGTGTTCGTAGGGATGGCTGTCATCGGACTCATGGCCGAGGGCTATTCGCCCGAGCAGATCCTCGCGGATGGCCTGCAGAACCGAGGCATCACGTTGCGGTCGGCGACTGATCTCGTGATCGTTGACGATCGGGGCAAGGCGCTGCGACCCGACGGGGTCGAGGAATCGCCCGAGCACCAGGAATCATCGGCGGCGATCGACTCGTTCGTTGCCGGCGTTGTCGACGTGATCGGCGGCGTCGACCCGCACGCCGCAGCCGAGACCGCGTTCGACGCGAAGTTCAAGGGAGATATCGAGATCACGATCGAGTCCAATGAAGGTGCGTCGTTCAGGATCGTTGGGGAGGCCAAGCTCGGGACTCCCGACGATCAGTCGTTGCGCACCTTCGTCGTCGGCAACGGTGACGGCAAGTTCGCCGGCGGGGGCGCCTGCTCTGTGGGCGCCGGCGAAGGACACCCCTACGAGGTCGCCGGCAACGTCAGGCTCGGACTTTCGGGACCCGTGAACCACGGCACTGCCGACCTGCGGATCGCAATCACCGAAGCGAAACTGGAGGTGACCGGCGACGACTCGCTCTGCGTCGGCGTCGTCCGCGACACCACGGATATCTTCGAGCTCGTGACCTACGGGCCGGTCGAGATCCGCCTTCGTGATGAAGCCACGGCGTCGGCAACGTCGCAATTCATCGACGTCGGTGACACCGTTACGACAAAGGTGACGCTCACCGAACGGTGATGGTGCCTTTCATGCCGCCGTCGCGGTGGCCGGGGATCGTGCAGAAGTAGGTGTACTTCCCGGGCTCGTCGATGCGGAGGCGCGCCGTCGCGGTCTCCCCACCGCCGACATCGACGACCAAGCCGAGCCCGTCGATAGCGAAGTTGTGCGACGAGTCCTCCGACTGCAGCCGGAGCGCGATCTCCTCTCTCTGCTGGACGGTGAGGTGCTCGGGTGAGAACTCGAAGTTGCTCGCTTGGATCCGTACCGGGCGCGCACCGGCCGCAGGCTCGCCACCGGCGCGGCCCGCGATCTTGCCGGTCTCCACCGCGCCGCCGGAACACGCGGCGAGGAGGAGTGCGCCGGCGATCCCGATCGCCGTGACGCGGGCGTGTCGTCGGCTCACTCGCCCGTTCGAGCGGGCGGTCGCTCGATGATCTGTGCGGTCCGGTCGTCGTCCACTGGAGCCTCGGGCTGAACCTCGAC
>JALHSW010000154.1 GCA_022865365.1 Acidimicrobiia bacterium
GCGCTCACGGAGCAGCTCGACGCCCTGCTCGAGGTCGATCGACGCGGGATCCACCCCGCGAGGCACCGTCGCGTTGATCGTGCCGTCGGTGACGTAGGGGCCGAAGCGCCCGTCGAGGACCCGGACCGGCACGCCGCTCTCCGGGTGCGGACCGAGCTCGCCGATCGGGGCCTTGGTGCGCCCACCGCGCCGCTTCGGCTGCGCGAACAGCACCTCGGCCTGCTCGACCGTGACCGAGAAGAGCTGCGCCTCGGTCTCGAGGCTGCGGCTGTCGGCGTCCTTCTTCAGGTAGGGGCCGTAGCGACCATTCAGCGCGATGATCTCGTTGCCCTCGGGGTCGGACCCGACGACGCGGGGCAGCGACAGGATCTGCAGCGCGTCCTCCAGCGTGACCGTGTTCGGGGTCATGCCCTCGAGCAACGAACCGCGCTTGGGCTTCTCCTTCGCGCCGTCCTCCATCTCCCCGAGCTGGACGAACGGGCCGTACCGCCCGGTGAGCGCGAGCACGGGCATGCCCGTCTCGGGGTCCTCTCCCAACACGCGCGGCCCGCCCGAGCCCTCCTTGATGAGCTCTTCTGCCTTCTCGATCGTCAGCTCGTCGGGGCAGAGCTCGACGGGAACCGGGGCCTTGTCCTCGCCGCGGAGGACACTCGCCCCGTTGCTCCAGACCCGGACGATGATCTCGTTACCGTCGGCGTCGTGCCCGATGTGCACGGCGTTCACGTCGGCGGGGTCGATCGTCGCGAGGTGTTCCTCGTCGATCAGCTCGCTCAACCCAGGCCCATCGTCACCGAACCAGAACGCGTGCAACCACTTTTCGGCTTCACCTTCGCCGCGTGCGATCGCGTCGAGGGCTTCCTCCATGGTCGCGGTGAACTCGTAGTCGATGAGGTGGCTGAAATGGCGCTCCAGCAGCTGCTGCTTCGCGAAGGCCGTCCACGACGGCACCATCGCGTTGCCCTTCTTCCACACGTAGTCGCGTCGCAGCAGCGTATCGATCACCGACGCGTACGTGGACGGTCGACCGATGCCGCGCTCTTCGAGCTCCTTGACGAGGCTGGCCTCGGTGTAGCGCGCCGGCGGCTGCGTCGTGTGTCCCGAGGGCGTGAGCTCGCGACACTCCACCGCGTCGCCCTCGGCGAGCGGTGGCAGGATCGCCTCTCGGTCCTCGAGCTCGGCGTCGGGGTCGTCGGCACCTTCGACGTACGCGCGCAGATAGCCGGGGAACTCGATCGTCCGCCCGGTCGCGTTGAACACGACGTGCTGGGCGTCTGGCTGCGAATCCGGGCGGGTTTTCGCGCCCAGCTTGGCCGTGACCCGCCGCACGCGCGCATCGGCCATCTGCGATGCGATCGCGCGCTTCCAGATGAGCTCGTAGAGGCGGCGTTCGTCACTGGTGTGCAGCTCGGCGGCGAGATCGTCGGGAACGCGCATGGCGTCGCCCGCGGGCCGGATCGCCTCGTGCGCCTCCTGGGCGTTCTTCACCTTGCCGCGGTACGTGCGCGGTTGGGCCGGGAGGTACTCGTCGCCGTACAGCGCCCCGATCTGTCGACGCGCTGCACTGATGGCCTGCTCCGACAGGTTGGTGCTGTCGGTGCGCATGTACGTGATGTGGCCATTCTCGTAGAGCTTCTGGGCGATCGACATCGCCCGGGCCGCGCTGAAGTTGAGCTTGCGGCCGGCCTCCTGCTGGAGGGTGGACGTCGTGAACGGGGGCTTGGGGCGCTCGGCGAACGCCTTCGTCTCGACCGACTCGACCCGGAACGACGCGCCCTCGAGCTTGGCGGCCAGCGCCGCCGCGTCCGCCTCGTCGAGCAGGGCAACGTCGGAGGCGGCCGCGAGCTGCCCCGTGGCGGCGTCGAAGTCCTTGCCGGTGGCGAGACGGCGCCCGTCGACGGTGACGAGCCCGGCCGAGAACGTCGCGGCCGCGGCCGCGGCCGCGCCCGTCGAGTGGTCGACGGCGAACGCGCCCTGGAGATCCCAGTACGAAGCGGCACGGAATGCCATCCGCTCCCGTTCACGCTCCACCACGAGCCGGGCGGCGACGCTCTGGACCCGGCCGGCCGAGCTCGCCCCGCCGGCCCGGCGCCGGGTCACGAGCGACATCTCGTATCCGAACAGCCGGTCGAGGATCCGGCGGCCCTCCTGGGCCTCGACCAGCTTCATGTCGAGGTCGCGCCAGTTCTCGATCGCGTCTTCGATGGCCTGCTGGGTGATCTCGTGGAAGACCATCCGCTTGACCGGGACCTTGGGTTTGAGGATCTCGAGCACGTGCCACGAGATCGCCTCGCCCTCGCGGTCCTCGTCGGTCGCGAGATAGAGCTCGCTGGCGTCCTTCAGCGCCTCCTTCAGCGCCCGGACGTACTCCTTCTTCTTGTCCGGGACGACGTACACGGGGGCGAAATGGTCCTTGACATCGATGCCGAGGCGACGGACCTCGCGATCGGTGACCGACTTGGGCACTTCCTTCGCACTGCTCGGCAGGTCGCGAATGTGGCCGTAGCTCGCGATGACCCGAACCTTGTCGCGACCGAGGAAGCCCTCGATGGTCTTCGCCTTCGCCGGCGACTCGACGATCACGAGCGGTTTGGGCACGGTTTCCTTTGGGGAGCAGGCGGACACGTCGCGTGTGCGGCGCCAAGTCTTGTCGGTGCGGACCGTGGGCCCGCGCATGCGAACACTGACGACACGCGATCCGGCGGCTGACAGGATTCACACGGACGACCATGCTTCGTCAAGCTGTGACCACGAGAACGGCACCGCGCAAGGGTTTTCGGGGCGCGCGTCTAGGGTGATCGTCCGTGCGCAGCCTCTTGCTCGGCATCAGCCTCGACCCCAAGGAGCTCATCGACTCGTTGAGTCCCTACGCGGAGATCGGGCTGTTCCTGATCATCTTCGCCGAGACCGGGCTTCTCGTCGGCTTCTTCCTTCCGGGCGACTCACTGCTGTTCACTGCGGGCATCCTCGCCGGCCAGGGCAAGCTCGACGTCGGGCTCGTCGTCGTCGGGTGCTTCCTCGGCGCGTTCATCGGCTCCGAAGTCGGGTACCTCATCGGCAAGAAGCTCGGACCGCGACTCTTCACCCGACCGAACTCGCGCCTCTTCAAGCAGGAGTACGTCGAGCGGACCCGCCGGTTCTTCGAGGACCACGGACCGAAGACGATCGTCCTCGCTCGGTTCGTCCCGGTAGTGCGGACCTTCACCCCCGTCATGGCCGGGGTCGGCGAGATGCCGCACCGGGTCTACTGGGTCTACAACCTTGTCGGCGCGCTGCTGTGGGCCGTGGGCCTCACGATGCTCGGCTACGTGCTCGGCGACGTCGTCGGCAGCAGCATCGACGCCTACCTCTTGCCGCTCATCGCGCTGATCATCCTGATCTCCCTCATCCCGCCGTTCCTCGAGTGGCGCAAGGCCCGCCGGGAAGGACCCGAACCGGTCAGCGAGACGGTCGCCGAGGACGAGGCGCACGAGATCGAGGAGATCCTCCACCCCGACGACTGATCGCCTGACGACTGATCCCCGGGCTCGGGGCCCGGGGATCGAGGTCAGGTGCTTCGCGGTGTCCGATGGTGCGAGCTCGGGTGGAACGTCACTCCCCGGCGCTTGCGCCCGCCGGCGCGCCTTCAGTCACGAGCGCGCTCTCGACGACATCCGACTCCTGGGTGAACGCGCCGCCCTTGCGCTTCGAGAACGCGATGGCGACGAGGACGACGACCAGCGCGACCCCGGCGATCGCGAGTCGGGCTGCGGTGTCGTCGCGCAACGAGATGATCGCCGGGAGGATCAGCAGCGAGACCAGGTTCATCACCTTGATGAGCGGGTTGAGTGCCGGACCCGCAGTGTCCTTGAACGGGTCGCCGACCGTGTCGCCGATGACCGCGGCCTTGTGGGCCTCACTCCCCTTGCCGCCGAGGTTGCCGTCCTCGATGAACTTCTTGGCGTTGTCCCACGCTCCACCGGAGTTCGACAAGAACACGGCCATGAGCTGGCCGGTGAGGATGACCGCGGCGAGGAATGCGCCCAGGGCCAGATAGCCGATCCCGAAGCCGATGACGACGGGCATGAGCACCGCGAGGAGCGCGGGCGTGGTGAGCTCGCGTAGCGCTGCGGTGGTGCAGATGTCGATGACCTTGCCGTGCTCGGGCTCGTCGATGCCCTCCATGATCCTGCGCTCGCGGAACTGGCGCCGGACCTCCTCGACGACCTTGCCCGCGGTCCGGCTGACGGCGCGGATCGCTACGGCGCTGAACATGAAGGCGATCGAGCCCCCGATCAGGAGCCCGATGAACACCTCGGGGTTCGCGACATTGATCTGGGTCAGGGGATTGCTGAAGACCTTGTCGCCGGCTCGCTCGGCGGTGGTGAGCAGCTCGTCGCCGATCACCTCGATGTACGAAGCGAACAGCGCGACCGCGGCGATGACCGCGGAGCCGATCGCGAAGCCCTTGGTGACCGCCTTGGTGGTGTTCCCGACCGCGTCGAGGCTCACCATGATGCGCTCGGCCTCGCCGGAGAACTCACCCGACATCTCGGCGATGCCGGCTGCATTGTCGGCGACGGGGCCGAAGGTGTCCTCGGACACGACCACGCCGGTCGTGGCGAGCATGCCCATGCCGGTGAGGGCAACGATGTAGAAGGTGAACTTCAGGTTGCCGTCACCGAGGATGATGCCGACGCCGAGCGCCATCGCGATCGCGACGATCGACCAGACCGACGACTCGAGCCCGCTCGAGATCCCGGACAGGATCGTCGTGGCCGGACCGGTGCGGGTGGACTCCGCGATCTCCTGGACCGGCTGGGTCTCGGTCGAGGTGAAGTACTCGGTGAGCCGGCTGACGACCTGGGCCAGGATCAGCCCGATCACCACCGCGAGGAAGACGCGCGCACCGGGGCCGAAGTCGCCCCATCCGACCTTGTTCTCCTGGCCGACATACAGGAAGGCGACGAGCGCCGTACCGATGATGGTGAGGACCGAGGCGGCCGCGAAGCCGCGGTTGATCGGCGCCATGGCCGACTTGTCCTTGTCGGTGGCCCGCACCATGTAGACGCCCACGATCGACGCGAGCACGCCGACGGCGCGCGCAACGACCGGGAAGATCAGCCCGTAGGCCGGGTTCGCCCCGACCGACTGGAACGCGGCCACACCGAGGATGATCGACGCGACGAGGGTGACCTCGTAGCTCTCGAACAGGTCGGCCGCCATCCCGGCGCAGTCGCCGACGTTGTCGCCCACGTTGTCGGCGATGGTGGCGGGATTGCGGGGGTCGTCCTCGGGGATGCCCTGCTCCACCTTGCCGACCAGGTCGGCGCCGACGTCGGCAGCCTTGGTGAAGATGCCACCGCCGACGCGCATGAACAGCGCGATGAGCGACCCGCCGAAGCCGAACCCGATGAGGATCGCGGCCGCGGTGTTCTGGAACAGCATGATGATGACGGTGGCGCCGAGGAGCCCCAGGCCGACCGTGTACATGCCGGCCACGCCGCCGGTGCGGAACGCAACCTTGAGCGCAGCCTTGAGCGAGCCCGTCTTCGCGGCGGCGGCGGTACGCACGTTGCCACGCACGGCGAGGCTCATGCCGATGAAGCCGGTGAGTGCCGAGAGAAAGGCGCCGGCGACGAACGCCAGCGTGCGGAACAGCCCCGACTGGAAGAACGTCAACCCGCTCGAGCCGCCCGTGACCTGCGCGATGGCCGGTTCGATCACCTCGGTCGAGGTGAGGAATACCAGCGCGGCGACCGGCACGATGATGAGGGCGATCGTCCGGAACTGGCGCCGGAGGTACGCCATCGCGCCCTCCTGGATCGCCTTGGCGATCGCGATCATCTTCGGTGTGCCC
>JALHSW010000155.1 GCA_022865365.1 Acidimicrobiia bacterium
CGACGCCACCCCCCTCGGGGGCCCGGGTGGCGGAACGGCAGACGCAGGCGGCTTAAACCCGCCGGCTCCTTCGGGAGCGTGGGGGTTCGAATCCCTCCCCGGGCACCGCTGACCTGATGTCCCCTTCCGGACGGACCATGAGTCAGGTCATCGTTCACGTGTACAGATCAGGCGCCTCGATGAAGACGCGAGCACATTCCAGGGAACAGAAGGAGTACTCCCGGCCGCCGAATGGGAGCCGAGCGGGTGCGGTGCCTTCGTCGATCACCATGTGACACACGGGATCGAGGGTGCCGGTTGCTTCCGCGCCTCCGACTCGCTCGACGGCAAAGATCGCAACCGGACGAGCGATGTGCTTGAGGGCGACCTCGCCGAGCTCGAGCGTGCGCACGTCATCTCGGTGGTCGAGCGCCCGAGCGCCGACCTCGGTCGTCAGTAGCTGACCGCTCCGGGCCTGCTCGGCCACTCGCGCGGCGAGGTTGACCGTTGCGCCGTAGACATCACCATCGTGCTCGACCATGTCCCCGCTGTGCAGGCCGATGCGCACTCCCGGGAACGAGGGCTCGGCATCGACTGCGGTGAGAAGCGCAATTCCCGTATCGACTGCGTCGCCGATGCTGTCGGCGGTGAACATGATGGCATCGCCGATGGTTTTCACAATGCGGGTAGTTCCCACGAGCACATCGTTCCCCAGTGCCGTGAATCGGAACGTGACTGCGACGGCGTCCTCGTCGCCATGAGCTTCGGTGAGCGCGGTGAACCCGGCAAGGTCGGCGAACATCACGGCGCGATCGGATCGGGTCTCAGGCATGGTGACCGAACCTTACGGTGCCCGGCGCATGTCGCTCGTTGGCCTATACAGGCTTGTGTCCGGCGATGTAGCTGAGCGTACCGAACGCGGTGGAGAGATTGCCTTGCGTGCTCACGTTCTCGAATCCGGAAGCTTCGAACACTCTGGGAAGGAGTCCCCGAACGTTATCTCTGGTGTTCGCGAATCCGTCGAGGACCTGAATGGGGAGGAAGAGCGCTCGCATGAGCGGGTTCGTCGGCACGCCCCAGTCGGCGACGTGCAGCCCCCCGCCCGGCGCGAGCACACGGAAGACCTCAGCGGCGATCCGTCCCTTTGCCCCAAGTTCGAGGTGGTGGAAGAAGAGGCTCGAGACCACCCGGTCAAAGGTGCCGTCCGGGAAGGGGAGGCGCTCGCCGATACCTTGGAGGAGCTCGACCTCGAGGCGTGCGGCCTGTGCTTTGGCGCGGCCTCTGCGCAGGACTGCGGGATCGGCATCTAGGCCGATGATCGTCGCCTGTGGCTGTGCTGTCTTGGCCATCATGGCCAACGTGGCAGTTCCACAGCCGAGGTCGAGAAGCCTTGTGTCAGCGCCGAGCTCGGCGCGGGTGAGCAGTTCCTTCTTGAAGGTGGCTTCGCGGGTGGTGATGCGCACGACGGGGTCGTACACCGCCGTCAGCCACGCGAATCCGAGTGCAGGCACGTACGTTGGGCCGTTTCGGTCATCCATGCGATCGGTGATTCTTCAGGTTCCGTGTGCGTGTCGGCCGTGGTCGCTGAGTTGGGCGTCGAACCAGACATGGAGTGCGTCGACGAGCTTGGTGCTCGTGGTTCGGTAGGTGATCGTCGCTCCGCGTGGAGCATCGGCGTATGTGAACGTGACTTGGCTCGCGCCGCTTTCGAGGGCAGCGAGTCCGGGCATGTTTCTGCCGTGGATCGCTGCGGGATCGGTGAAATCTCCTGAAGCGAAGAGCTGCGCCTCCTGTGCGAGGTGCATGCGGATCAGCGCGATCTGACCGGTGTTGTTCACAGCATTCGCGGTCACTGTCTCGATGCCACCGTCGGCCGTGTTCGCGAAGACGTGTGTCGTCTGCGCCTGATCGAACGGCATGACGTGGGCCCCGCGCGCTTCGACGACGGCCTGACGGTTCCCGAGCTGTGTGGCGCTGTCGTCGCCGGAGCGGAGCAGCAAATGCACGCCAATGCCGACAATGATCGCGAGCGTGGCGACCCCGAAGCCTGCCGCTGCGAACAAGGTGCGTCGTCTCACTGTCGGGATTCCCTGGTTGGGCTCGGCGCGAAGGAGTCGCGGAGCTAGTTGGTCACGGCTTCAGGTACTCGGGCTGACATTCAACTCTTGAGGACATCCCGGCGCGCACGGTACTCGTCCTCGTCGATCTCACCACGGGCGAAGCGGTGATCCAGTGTCTCGTGCGCATTCGCCCGGTCCCGAGTGTCGCCCCGCCCCGACTCGCGAGCCACGAAGAACACGAGTGCCGCGACCACGACGATCACGAGCACCATGCCGAGACCCATGACCCACCACCCCCAGCCGTCCATGTGGTCGTTGTCCATCCAACGCTGCGCGGAGATCGTCGCCATCACCAGAGTGTCGAGCACGCCATGCTCCTTCCGTCAGATACACCTCTCTCGTCCAATGTATCTACGACACGATGTCGTTGTAATGGTCATATGGCGGTTCGGTAGGGGACTTTGGTCCCGGGACGCTGGCCATGCACGGGCAAGCATCTCGGCGGGACATCATGCGTGGTCCGTGGTGATCTCAGTCAGGACAGTAGGCACCGAGTGCTATCGCATGGTGCGAGGTGGTGAACCAACCCATCACGAGCAGGACTGCGCTGATCGCGAGCACCATGGCCGGGAGGTAGAGCAACGTTCGACTTATCCGGCCGAGCGGGAACACCAGTCGCTCGAGCCGTTGGATGCGAGACGAATGACTCGCCCGGAATGCGGGTTGTCCCGGCGGTGCGGTGGTCACGCGCGTGATAGCGCTGACCAAAGCCCGCCGCGATGCCGGTCGCGAACGGAGGGTCGCTTCGTCTGCCCACTCCTCGAGCTGGCTACGAACGTCAACAAGTGCAGAGGCGACGAAGGGGAGCCGACCGAGGACTCGTTCGACGACGTTCAACACTACGAGGTAGCGGTGATGCGCAAGGCGCAGATGAGCGGCTTCGTGGGCGATGACGGTCTCGCGCTCCTCGGCATCGAGGGAGTCCCACAATCCGGCCGAGATCACCACCTGGGGGCGTGGTGCCGGGACGCTGATCGCGAGGGTCGTCGCCGTCGGGAGCACGACAACCTCGAACTCGCCACGATCCTCGTGTACGCCCAACCATGGTTCGACATGGGTGCGGTGGCGGGCGCGTCGCGCCCTTGCACTGCACACGAGGACGACGCCGGCGATCCAGGTCGCGACAAGACCCGCCGACCAGCCGAGGGCCGGGCTGCTCAAGACCAGCCCGCCGAAGGCATGCTCGCAGATCCCCGCCATGCCGCTTGCTCGGAGCCCGCGCAGGACGGTGGGGGTGGCGGCGAGCACGAGTGCTACCCAGAGCGCGATGAGGCCGCCGGCGAGCAACGCGATCCCGGTTCGGGCCGCTTCGGCGGGGGGGAGTCTGCGCAGTGCTGCGTGGCGAATGCGGGGCAGCGCGATGAGCCCAAGTCCCACCAGTGCGAGCGCGGCCGTCACTTGCGACGCCGTTGTTCCAGGAGGAGTCGAAGCTGCGAGGCCTCGCGCCTGCCGATCTCATCAGCGAAGTGGTGAAGCGCCGCTCCCCGGTCACCGGCCGTCTCGAGGATGTCGAGCATTCGCTGCGCGGCCCACTCCTCACGCGTGCAGACGGGCTGGTAGGCGTAGGCCCGTCCCTCAGGGCGACGATCCAGCATGCCCTTCTCCCAGAGTCGGGTGAGGATGGTCATGACGGTCGTGTAGGCCAGCGGAGGGCGGCGGGGGAGGCGCGCGTGTACCTCGGCGGGGATCAGCCACGTTTCGTCGTCCCAGAGGACGTCCATGACCATGGCTTCGAGCTCGCCACTCGCGCGTCGCTTGGGCACGTGCGTCATCTTGTTCGTGCGCGTTGCGGCGCGCCAGTCGTGCCCGACTCAACGGCAGTGGCGCCGCCGGTTGCAATGGGCAGGGTTGGGAGCCGGAGCCGCTTGAGGAGCAAGGCGTTGACGGCGACGATCACGCTCGAGCCGGACATGGTGAGCGCGGCGATCTCGGGACTGAGCACGATGCCGAGCGGCTCGAGGGCCCCGGCCGCGATGGGGAGCGCGATGGCGTTGTAGCCGATCGCCCAGCCAAGGTTCTGGCGCATCTTGCGGAGCGTGCCCCGGCCGATGGTCAGTGCGACGGCCACATCGAACGGATCGGATCGCATGAGCACGACATCGGCAGTTTCGATGGCCACGTCCGTCCCGGCACCGATGGCGATTCCGAGATCCGCTTGGGCGAGCGCAGGCGCGTCGTTGACGCCATCACCGACCATCGCGATCCGCTGATCCTGTGTCTGGAGCTCGGCGACCTTGGCGGACTTGTCGCCGGGAAGCACCTCCGCGATCACGGTGTCGATGCCGAGCTCACCCGCGATCCTCTGCGCCGTCGCCTGGTTGTCGCCCGTGAGCATCACGACCTCGACCCCGGCGTCGTGGAGCGCATCGACGGTCGCAACCGCGGTCGGTCTCGCGGCATCGGCGATGCCGAAGACGGCGACCACACGGCCATCGACTGCCGCGATGACGGCGGTGCGGCCTCCGGCGGCGATCTCGTCCGGGCGATCGTCGAGGGTGGCGTCGCCGGCTGCCTCGCGTTCCATGAGCCGCCGGTTCCCAACCGCGACCTTGTGGCCCTCGACCGTCGCGACGGCGCCATGACCAGGCACAGACTCGAAACCGCTGACCGGCCCGGGCTGCGCACCATTGGCCCTGGCGTACTCGACGATCGCCTCCGCCAGAGGATGCTCGGACTCGCGCTCGAGGCTCGCGACCAGCCGGAGCACCTCGGTGCGATCGCCTCCGGTGATGAAGTCGGTGACTTCGGGCTCTCCCTTGGTCAGGGTCCCGGTCTTGTCCATGACGACGACGTCGACACGCGCGGCTGTCTCGATCGCCATCGCGTGCTTGAACAGCACGCCGCGCCCTGCGCCCAGCCCGGTGCCGACCATGATCGCCGTCGGAGTTGCCAAGCCCAGCGCGTCGGGGCAGGTGATGACGACCACGGTGATCGCGAACAACAGCGCTTCGTCGACGGTCTTGCCCGCCAAGAGCCAACCCACGAAGGTGAGGAGGCCTCCGACCAAGGCGACGAGCACGAGCCAGAACGCCGCCCGGTCCGCGAGCCGCTGACCCGGAGCCTTGGAGTTCTGGGCCTCCTGGACCAACTCGACGATCTGGGCGAGCGCGGTGTCCGAACCGACGCCGGTCGCGCGGACGCGCAAGGTTCCGTTGCGGTTGATGGTGGCGCCGATGACGCCGGCGCCAGGTTCCTTGTGCACCGGGAGGCTCTCTCCCGTGACCATCGATTCGTCGACATCGCTATTGCCGTCCTCGACGATCCCGTCGACGGGCACCTTCGCTCCGGGCCGGACCAGCACCAGTTCACCGACCGCGACCTCTGCGGTCGGCACCTCGACCGGCTCTCCGTCGCGAAGGACGATTGCCATCGCCGGAGCGAGGTCGAGCAGCGCTCGGATGGCGTCGTTCGCTCCGCCTCGCGCGCGCATCTCGAAGAAGTGGCCGAGGAGCACGAATGTCGCGAGTACGGACGAGGCTTCGAAGAACACCTCGCCGCCGCCGGTGAGCGTGACGGCAACCGAGTAGACCCACCCGGCACCGACTCCGACCGCGACGAGCACCATCATGTCGAGTGTGCGAGCCCGCAACGCGGCGACTGCTCCTCGGAAGAACAACGCCGACGAGTAGAAGATGACCGGGAGGCTCAGCAACAAGGACCACATGTCGTCGTCCAAGCCCAAGGGCGGGGCGACGTCGAAGCCGAGCACGTCGCGTCCGATCGGTGACCACAGCACGATCGGGATCGAGAATGCGACGTCAACGAGAAAGCGGTTGCGCATGTCGCGGACCATCGCGGCCATGTCGTGGCCGGCGTGCATGTCGTGCTGGTCCGCGGCACTCGGCGCGGGGTGGTGGTCGGCGGCGTGCTCATCGCCTGCCGACGCCTCGTGAGCAGCGAGTTGTGGCTGGTCGGGCGCCGCGAGGGGGTCGCAGAGATGCTCGGGGACCGATCGACCCGCACAGTGATACCCGCAGTCCCGGATCCAGTCCCTCAGCTCGACGATCGACGTTCGTGTCGGGTCGAACGTCACCGATGCGTTCTGCGCGAGCGCGTTCGCGTCGACCGCGATGACCCCGGGGCGGCGACCGAGGATCGCTTCCACTCGTCCGGCCTGGCTCGCCCACTGGACGCCACCGACCTCGAGGATCGCGGTGACCGTCGCCTTCGAAGCATGGGTCGCGTGTTCGTCCAACGCACCAACCTCCAAGGTCGCGGCGCCGTTCGGCTACGACATCGGGTCGTAGGTTACCAACGGGTCTGATCCCGTGGTCCACGAGGCCGTCGGATGAGAGCTTGGAAGAGAGGAGGCCCGGGGCGCGCGGCCCCGGGCCTCCTCAGTGTCGCGGCGTTCGTGCTGCGTTACTGCACGACGATGGTGCCCTTCATGCCCGCGGGCCGGTGGTCCTTGACGCTGCACCAGAACTTGTAGGTCCCGGGCTTGTCGATTCGGAGTCCACCTTTGCGGGTCTTGTTCGCCTTGGCGCCGACGACGTGGCCCTTGCCCTGGACCATGAAGTCGTGGAACACGTCACCGGACGTGAGCACGATCGTGACGTCTTCGCCGGCACCGACCGTGATCACCTTCGGGGTGAAGATCGGAAGCGTCGCGTCGATCGCGATCTCCCGGGCACCGGCGACGGTCGGCACATTCTTGTGCTTGCTCTTGCCGCTGGAGTGGCCGCCGCCCATGTCGTGGTCGCCGCTCCCCATGTCGTGGCCGTCACCGCCGGCGGTGGCGATTCCCACCCCGACGGTCGCGAACGCCAACGAAGCGATCGCGACTGAACTCATGATTCGTCGGAACATCGTTGATTTCCTCCATCTCGATTGTGTTCGCTCTGGGATTGCACCGAGAGCAGCTCCTGCGGCTCTCGGTGATGCAGTGCGAACTGATCAGCAGAGGAGGACCGATGTGGGGCCGGCGCGGGCTGACGCAACCGAAGGACAGGGTCCGAGGGTCTGTGGCTCGCGACCGCGCGAGGCGCCCGTGTGCAACCGGAAACGACGACGTGCGAGCGCCGCGAGCGAAGCGATCGTGCCGATCGTGATCAGCACCCAAACGCAGAGCTCACCGATATGGTCACCGGAGCTCATGTCGTGGTCCGACGTAAGCGTGCTGCCGGCTACCAGTTCGACCGCCGGAACATGCTGCATCGCAGCCATGCCGGCGTCCGGCCCAGCCACGGGTCCGAGCCCGTGCATCGCGAGGATTCCCGCCGAGACCGCAAGGGACAACGCGACCGCGCGCCACCGGCTCGTGGGGAATTCCATGTCGTCCAGGGTACCGAGTCTCGGTCTCCGACTGGAATCGGCGCCGTCGCGACGTCCGCGGCTAGGGTGAAATCACTCCGACAGCCTGTCGTTGGTAACCCAGATCCTCATTGTTGAACGCCGTCGCGCCCGCGGAAGGGAATACCCATACCGATGCCGAACCTGTCGACCACCTCGGTGCGCCGCACCTTCCGGACGCTGTGCGTCGCACTGGCGCTCGGCATCGTGTCGCTCGCGGTGTCCGCCGGCGCCGGAAACATGCGCGTTGATGACCAACTGGCCCGCGGTCCAGCGTCTGGTTGAGGCCAGCTGCTGGGCGGCGATCCGGTACAAGCCGTCCAGGCCTATCGTCGGAATCTTGAGGGCCCGCCCCGAGCGCGATGGCGAGTTCGCGCTCAGGTCTCGCGAACGATGGGGAGGCGACGGACTCGGATCCGGCTTCTGCTGAAGGTGATGACCGCGCCTGCGTTGAGTTCCTCGGCGATTGCGTCGAGGTTCGCGAGGAGCAGTCGAGCATGCTGATCGGGCGAAAGCCCGTTGACGTGTCGAAGCAGGATGAACGACGGCTTGTCGTGACGGTGACGAGCGAGGAGCGCGCCGAAGTCGGTGTCTGTCGAGATGATGACGCGGTCGTCAACTCGCGCGGCTTCGAGGACCGTCTGATCAGTCGCCTCGCCGAGGTCTCTCTCGAAGACGTGCACTGCGTCGTGGCCGGCGGCGTTGAGCGCCGCGGCGACAAGTGGTGAAAGGTTCGCGTCGACCAGGAATCTCACGCGGGGCTGGTCAGAGGAAGTTCACGTTCGCTCACCGCTGCCGCGGCGTACTCGAGCGCGGCGAGGACATCCTCGCGTTCGAGGTACGGGTAGTCGGCGAGAACCTGGTCGATCGTGCGCCCAGCCGCGAGCTGTCCAACCACGGCGCTCACGGTGACTCGCATGCCGCGGATGCAGGGGAGTCCGCCCATCTGGGCCGGGTCGACGGTGATGCGTTCGAAGGCCATGTCCCCAAGCGTAGGTGCCCAGACGGGTGTGCAGTTTGCGGTTGAGCGCGCGGCTGGCTCCGCGCGGGCCTTGCCCGACCGGACCCGGTGGCGTGGTCGTGGCAGCAGCCAGTCTTGCTAACGGTTTGCTAACGCACGGTCCGACACGCGCCGGATCTGGCGAGACGAGCCGGACACGCGCGCCGAGGATCCCCAATTAGGACAATACTTCCCGACACCGGGCGAACGCGCCGACACCGACCTGACTGGCTTGAACCCGCCGGCTCCTTCGGGAGCGTGGGGGTTCGAATCCCTCCCCGGGCACCGCTGATCGCTCCGCGTCTGGGAATCGTCGCTGCGGGCCCTCCTCATGATCGCCGTCGGCGACGGCTTGTGGGTCAGTGCACCAGACCTATGCTTTCTTGATGGCGCTGCAACTCCGTTCCGACCCGGAACTGTCTGTCATTGTCGAGCGCGCTCGTCGCCGGGCGCAGGAAGCCCATGAACTGGAACCGGCCGGCGACCGGCCGTTCGAGTCGGCGCTCGAGCCGGCGGTTCGTGAACTCGTCGCGGGTTGGGTTCGTGACGGCGGTTATGAACGCGCGGTGGCCGAGGTCGTGACGCACGACCCTGACCTCGCAGATCAATAGCGCCCGGGTATTCCGGTGGCCATTGCCATCGATGACCACCTGCTCCTTGAATTGCTCGCGGGCATTGAATCACCCGCACTCAGCGAGGAGCTCCGCGCCGGTGCTGTCTTCACCACCGGGTGCTGGTACTACCGGCTGTCGGGGGCGGTGAGGACAGGGTCGGGGACCGGGTCGCTCTCGGGCCGGCTCGCTGGGCTGGAACCGGGCCAGCGTGATCGAGCGCTTCTGGGGTTGCAGGATCTCCCGTCGACGATCGGGTTGTTGAGCTATCGCACG
>JALHSW010000156.1 GCA_022865365.1 Acidimicrobiia bacterium
CGCCGACGGCACCATCATGGAGGTCAGGCCGCCGGAACCCAACGGTGGGCGCAAGCCGCGCAAGACGGCCGGTACCACCAAGCGCGCGAGTCGTAGCCGCAGCTGAGCAAGTCCGAGATCTCCGAGACCTCGGAGCGCTAGGTGATCGCGCCGAGGTCGGCTTCGGGCGTCGAGCCAGGTGCGCGGCATTCCGCGAGCGCGGCCCACAGGTCGGTCGCACTCGTCGAGCCCACGAACGCCCGGAGCACCACGCCATCGGAGTTCGCGATGAGGATCATCGGGATGGCCGAGACGTCGTAGCGCTCGTGGAGCTCGCGCTGTGACGCGAACTCGACCTCGCATGTCGCGACCTCGGCTGACTCGAGCACCGCCACCTTCGGGCCGAGCCCCTCACACGACCCGCACGTCTCCGAGGAGAAGTACGCCACGAGCCACAGCGCCTCGGGCCTGGGGAAGTCGGGCCGGGCGAGTTGACGCGGCACGGGAAAGGCGTCGCGGGGTGGACCGTCGGGCGTGCGACGACGGAGCCAGCAGGCCACGCCCCCGGCAACGACCGCGACCGCAACGAAGATCACCACCTGCAGTGCCACCGCGAGCTCGCCTCCTGTCCTCTCGAACGATCCGGTCCTCGGGACCGATTCGGTCCTGGCTCCCAACGTCCTAGCGCCCAAAGGGGATACCGGGCGCGAGCGACACCCCACCACCGATCATCTGACGCCCGACGACGATCGGTCCGTCGGCCCCGACCACGAGCACCTGGTCGGGGCGGATCGAGTGCTCCCCGAGGGAGAAGGTCACCCGCTCCCCCGGCGGGACCGCCGCGGCCGGCGCGCTCGTCGGACTGTCGGGATCGCCGGCGGTGTAGGCGTACAGCTGCACCGTGATCGGCCGGATGCCGACGTTCCATGCGCTGATCAGGGCATCGCCTTCGTCGTCGAGACGCCCGACCGCGAACGCCCAGCGGCGCGCCGTCGTCGCCGAGCCGGGCGTGCTCGCGACGCCCGTCACCGGCGAGGGTGCGGCCCACGCGCCGAACCCTTCGACGACGATCGGCACGTGGCTGACCGCACGCACCTCGAGGGCGTACTCGGTCCCTATCGACACGCTGCTCCCGAGGTCGACGCGTGTGACGCCATCGGCCGAAAGGTCGACGCGCTCGGGTTGGCCCGCACCTCCGCCGGCGCCGACCACGCGCACCTCGACCTGGGTCGGGCGGGAACTGAAGTTTGCGATCGACACGGACTGCGTCGCGCCCGACTCGGCGTTGCCTGAGGGTAGGCGCCACTCGCGCGCGCCGCTGGTGACCCCCAGAGAGACCGCGATCCCCTTGCGGGTATCGGTTCCGTCGAAGAGTTGGGACTGCTCCGCGACGACGCGACCGGTGCGGGCAACGACGGAGATCGCGACGTCGGGCTGGCGCCGCACGAGATCGTGGACCGCGACCGAGACGCGGGAGCGGCGGGGCACGACGAGGGCTTGGGCCCCTTCCGGCTCCTGCACGCCGGCGTCGGTCACGAACCGAACGTCGACGATCGCGTCGTCGCCGAACGGATTGAACAGCGCCAGCCAGCTCTCGGCTCCACGGTCAGTAGAGCCATCAGCGAAGTACCAGCGACGCGAGGCCTGACGCGTGCACGGACCGACGGCGATGTCGTCGTTGCCCCGGACTTCGTGCTCGACGACGGCCTGACCCCCGAACACCTCGACCACGACGCCGGGGTCTGCCGCCTCCACGACGTCGGCGATCTCCAGGCGACGCTGGGCAAGCGTCTCGACGGTGAACCGGCGGGTCTTCTGAGCCTGGTCGCCCGCCATGACGGTGAGCTCGATGTCGATCGGGTGGCGAGCGAGGTTGCCAATGATCACCGTCTCGCTCGCCCGCCCATCGGAGGTCGAGGTGCCCTCGGCGCAGTACCAGGCGCTCGATACGGCCGCCCGATCCGGGACGGACGGCCCGGCAATGGACCCGCGGGTCGGTCGGGGCGAGTCGGCCGACGAGGATGCGCTCTGCTGCAGCACGATGGCGCCGCCGAGCAGGACGAAGAGTGCGACGATCGCGGGCGCTCGGTGCGTCCGACGGCTGGTGTCGTCGCTCACGAGTCACTCCAGAAGTCGTCATCGTCGAACGCGAGGTCACTGAGGTCGGTGCGACGCGGTTGGCGCTCGGTCCGTTCGCGCCTCACCACGGCCGCATGCTCGACGCGATCCCGGCGACGCCCGCGCGACCACCACGCGAGGGCGACGAGCCACAGCACGGCCTCCCCGGCGAGGAGCGCGTAGCGCAGACCTTGTCCGTCGTGGGTGATGGAGACCGCTCCCACCCGCGGATTCACCCACGAGTTCAGGTACCCGAACGCAGCCTCGTGCGGGAGGACACCATTCGGTCCCTCCGCGCGCCAGCCGCCGGCGAGCGCGTCGCCAAGCAGCACGGTGCCCGCCGGGATCGGAGCATCACCACCGATCGGTTTGGCACCGACGAGATCGGTCCGTACTGCGCTCCGGAGCGGGTCGACGGCTCCGGTCGGGACCGCGTCGGCATCGCGACCGGTGACCACTGCACGGGCCGGCGCCCACGACTGGTTCTCGTACACGACCAACCCGCGTTCGCTGCGAAGCCGCGCGAGGTCGAGCTGTTCCGCGAGCGCGGCGGTGACGGCAGGTACGGGCTCGCCCCGTGCACCGTCGGGACCGTTGCGCAGCGGGACCGCGACATAGCGCACGCCCGCGGGGGCCAGGAGTCGCCCGAGCCGAGCGGTGTTGCCGTCGACCGCGACGTCGAGAGCGCGGCTCACGACGCGGTCGGCATCCGTGATCGGGGCGCGCCACAAGGAGCGTGCGTCGCCGGGTCCGTTGCGCGTGAGGACCCATGCGGGCCCTGCGCCGGACTCCACCGGGTCCAGGGGGAGCACGTCGGGGTCGCCGACCCAGAGGATGCGGAACTCCCCCTCGGCGGCGCGGTCCTGCGTGAACGAGAGCACGCTGGCCCAGTCGCCGTCGGGAGCGCCCCAGCGGCCACTGACGGAATCGCCCAGGAACCCGAGCCCGCCGAGCACCACCCCCGCGACCGCGATGCCGACGACGACGCGGCGCCAGGCGAAGCGCTTCGCATCGGCGAGCTCCTCGGCTGCGGCCCCGATCGTGATGCCGGCCGCGACGGCGACACCCAGTGCCGCGAGCGCGAGCCCGGCCTCGGGCGCGGCGACCGCGGTGCCGGGCGCGAGCCGTGAGGGAAGCCACACGATCGCGAACCCAGAAACCGTCAGCGCCCACGCTCGCACCGCCCACGCCAATCGCGGACCGCGGGCCAGGACGAGCGCCCCGGCTGCGGCGACGAGCAGTCCCCACGGGGCGACGCCGGCGCCCGCGGGACCGCTCTGGAATCGGAGCACCTGCGAGAGATCGAGGTGCGGGTGATACGCGATCCCCAGCGCCGCGAGGTCGCGGCGCGAATCGAGCACGGTCACCGTCCACGGCGCCAGCAGCAGGGCGGCGCCGAGCACACCGACGAGCGAGGCCCCCACCGCGCGCAGCGCGGCCATGCCACCTCCGACGAACAGCGACGCGACAAGGAACGTCAACCCGACGACGACCACGGCGACCGCTGCCGGCGGATACCACGCCGCGGCGATGGCCGTCGCGATCCCGATCCCCAAGAGCGGGCGCCGCGCCGAGCCCACGATGCCCGAGAACCGACCCGCACGCACGACGAGCAGCACGAGGAACGGCAACAGTGCGTAGAGGACGAGGGGACCCAGGCGTCCCGCCGCGATCGCGTTCCGGGGCACGGGCACGACCCCGTAGACGAGCGCGGTCACGGCTGCGGCGGCGGGGCCGGCAGCCAAGCCGCGCGCCAGACGGTACGCGCCGGCCGCGCCGACGACGAAGCTGCCGACGACGACGAGCGTCTGGGCCAGGCCCACACCCCCGAGCAACAGGGTGCCGAGCCCCGCCATGACCGCTATCGCAGGTGGCGGCGCCGCAGTCGAACCGAGGTTGGTGTGGCGCCACGCCGACGTGAGCTCGGTCAGGAGCCCCTTGACGCCCGGCCACGGCATGAAGGTGCCGATCGCGGGAACACCATGGGAGAACAACGCACGCGATCCAAAGATCAGGACCACGAACGCCGTGAGGAGTGCAATCGCAGCCGGGGTGCGCAGCGCGTCACCCAAGCTCTCTGACGTGGCACGCATCCCCTCGCTGAGCGACTGGAGGCGTTGATCGGCGTGACGGTGCGCCAGGAACGCACCGAAGCGCGCACCGCCACCAGCCTGGAGCTCATGGAGATCGCCGTCGTGGATCGCGCGACGCGACTGGGCGTCGCGACGAGCGCGTCGCACGCGTCCGAAGTGGAGGAGGTTCCACCACCATGCTCCGAATCCGGCTCCCGCGGCACGGCGGCGCCGAGTCGGGAGGAACACGATCGCCTCGACGAGCGTCACGATCAGCCCGACCGGAACGACCCACAGGAGCGTGGTCTTCGAATAGCAGGTGAGGATCACACGCACGCGCGCGCGCGCGACGGCGTGGACGTCGGGGACGTCGCCATCGCCCCTCATCCCCGCGGCTTCGTGGTGGCGGCCGCGTGCGTCGGGAGCCACCATCACCCGTGCGCCGGCGAGGCGCGCCCGCCAGCACAGATCGAGGTCTTCGCTACCAGGGAACGTGTCCGGGTCGAAGCCACCGAGCTCACGGAAGAGGTCGGCGCGCACCAACATCGCCGCGCTCGAGACGTAGAAGACGTCGCGCACGCCGTCGTGCTGCTCCTGGTCGACCTCGCCGGGCTCGATCCCGGTGTGTGAACCACCGAGACGGTCGATCGCGCGACCGACATCGAGCAGGAGGTCGGGGTTGTCGGCCTCGACGAGCTTCGGGCCGACGATCGCTGCGTTCGATCGGTAGGCCTCTCCGACCATCAGGTTCACGGCGCCGGGATCAAGAGCGACGTCGTCGTGGCACACGAGCAGGAAGGTGGCCCCGTCGACGGCTGCGAGCGCCTCGTTCGCCGCTCCCCCGAATCCGGGGTCGCCGGCGACGCGGCGCACGAACGCTTCTGGCAGGACGCTTGCCACCCGAGCGGTCGGGTCCTGACGGGAGCCGGCGTCGACGACGAGGACCGTCAGCGCCGGGTAGGCCTGGGCGCCCAGGGCCGCGAGAGCTTCCTCGAGGAACGGGCCCGAGTTACGGGCGACGACCACCGCCACGACGGACGGCGCCACGACGGACGGCGCCGTGGCGCCTGCCGCACCTGCTTTGCCGCCTTGGGGGCCGGGGGCGGGAGGTGGGGCGGCCGTGCTCATCGGATCGGGCGAGCATACCCGGGGTCCTCCGTGCTGGCTCCGGGGGTGACTCCGGTCACGACTGCTTGCTAGTGTTTAACAAAGGGCGTACCATCGTAAGCAGTTCCCTCCCCCCGGAGGCTGCCCCAAAACCGGGCCCCGAAGCGGGTCCCCTGAACACTAGGAGTTCCCATGAATGACGTACGCAAGAGCGTGGAAGACGCGGCCTACACCGCTGTCGGTGTCGGCGTCCTCGGCGCGCAGGCCGTCCTGGCCCGCGGCCAGCAGGCCAAGGACCGCGTCGACGCCCAGACCGAGGGCGTGCGCACCACGGCCAAGAGCAAGGCCGACGATGCCAAGGCCAAGGCCGACGAGGCGAAGACCAAGGCCACCGACGCCGCCAAGGGCGCTGGCGACGACGCCAAGGAGCGCTTCGAGACGCTCGTCCACGACGTCCGCGACCGCGTCGAGCCCGTGCTCGCGAAGGTCTCGGAGCGTGTCGAGCCGGTGCTCGAGAAGTTCAAGGCCAAGGCCGACGAGATCGTCGAGATCGGTACCGCGAAGGCGCGGACGTTCCTCGGCAGCACCTCGGCACCAGCCAAGGCAGGCGCCGCGAAGTCGACGACCAAGGTCGCCTGAAGCGGCTCCATCGTGAACACGGCGAGGCCCCCGGCACGGCCGGGGGCCTCTTCGCGTCCGGCCCCCGAGGCGGCGAGGAGGCGCGGCATCTAGGGTCATTGCATGCTCACTGCGCTGGCGGGCGGCGTCGGCGCCGCCAGGTTCCTCGATGGGCTCGTCGCCGTCGTGCCCCCCGAACAGGTCACGACCGTCGTCAACACCGGCGACGACGACGAGTTCCACGGGCTCTGGGTCTGCCCCGACCTCGACAGCGTCACGTACCGCCTCGCTGGAGCGCAGCACCCCGAGACGGGATGGGGTCTCGCCGGGGAGACGTTCCACACGATGGGCGCGCTGGCTCGGTACGGAGCCCCGACCTGGTTCAACCTTGGCGACCGTGATCTCGCCACACATCTCTACCGCACGCAACGCCTCAACCAGGGCGCGTCGCTCAGCGAGGTGACCGCCGAGATCGTGGGCGCGTGGGGGATCCGGAGCCGCCTCCTCCCGATGTCCGACGATCGGGTGGCCACCCGCATCACCGTGCGCGCCGGCGGACCCGACGCCGCCACCGAGGAGCTCGCGATGCAGGAGTGGTTCGTCCACCGTCGGTCCGAACCGCCGGTCGTCTCCGTGCGCTTCGAGGGCGCCGAGACGGCGCGCCCCGCGCCGGATGTGCTCGAGGCCCTCGAGATGGCCGAGACGATCGTCGTGTGTCCGAGCAACCCCGTGATCTCGATCGGGCCGATCCTGGCCGTTCCCGGCATCCGTGACGTGCTCACCGCCCGACGCGACCGCGTGGTCGGCGTGAGCCCGATCATCTCGGGCCGCCCGGTCCGCGGACCGGCCGATCGGCTCATGGGTCCGCTCGGGATCGAGGTCTCGTGTGTCGGCGTGGCCGACGCCTATCGGGAGTTCTGCTCCACCCTCGTCATCGACGCGGCCGATGCGGCGCTCGCGCCCGAGGTGGAGGCGCTGGGCGTGCGAGCGATCGTCGCCGACACGGTGATGCGCGACGCACGGGTCGCGGCGACGCTGGCACGCCACACCCTTGCCGCGGTCGCGTGACCCTCACGATCCTTCCGATCGCAGGCGTCCCCGAGATCCGGCCCGGCGACGAGGTCGCCGAGCTGCTCGCCGACGCGGCATCGTCCCAGGACACCCCACTCGTAGACGGCGACTGCGTCGTCGTCACGCAGAAGATCGTTTCGAAGGCCGAAGGACGCCTCGTCGAGCTCGACCCCGACGATCCGGATGCGCGTCGGCGCCTCATCGAGGGCGAGTCCACGAGGATCCTGCGGCGTCGGGGCGAGCTGTTCATCAGTGAGACCCCGCACGGCTTCGTCTGCGCGAACGCGGGCATCGACCTGTCGAACACACCCGAAGGTGTCGCCGCTCTGCTTCCGGTCGACGCCGACCGCTCGGCTCGTCACCTGCGCGACGCGTTGCGCGCCCGGCGGGGGGTGGAGGTCGCCGTGATCGTCTCGGACACGTTCGGTCGGCCCTGGCGCCTCGGTCTGACCGACGTGGCCATCGGCGTCGCCGGCCTCACGGCCGTCGTCGACCTGCGCGGGACGCGCGACGCGACCGGGCGAGAGCTCCAGGTCACCCTGGTCGCCGTCGCCGACGAGGTCGCCGGGGCGGCCGAGCTCGTCATGGGCAAGTCGAGGGGAATCCCGGCCGCGATCGTCCGCGGACTCGACCCGACGTGGCGCGGCGAGGGGAGCGCCCGCGACCTCGTTCGGCCCGCCGCCGAGGACCTGTTCCGATGACCGCGCCCGACTTCATCGAGGCCCGGCGGTCCATCCGTGCCTTCGCGCCCGGCGCGGTCCCACGACCGAAGCTCGACGCCCTCATCGAGGCAGCGTGCCTCGCCCCGGCACCCCACCACTCCCGCCCCTGGCGCTGGGTCATCCTCGACACCGGCGACGCCAAGCGCGCCCTCGCCGACGGGATGGGCGCGCGCTGGCGCGCCGATCTCACCACCGACGGCATGGCGCCCGAACGCATCGACGAGCTCGTCGAGTCCTCCCGCCGCAAGCTCACGACCGCCCCGGCCCTCGTCCTCGGCTGTCTCACCTGGGAGGGCCTCGACCGCTACCCCGACGAGCGCCGCCGACGAGCCGAGTGGGGCATGGCCCTCCTGAGCCTCGGCGCCGCAATCGAGAACCTCATGCTCGCGGCCACCGACGACCACCTCGCGAGCTGCTGGGTCGCAGCTCCCATCTTCTGCCCCGAGGAGGCGCGAGACGCCCTCGCCCTGCCCAACGAATGGCTGCCCCAAGCCCTCGTGCTGGTGGGCCACCCAGACCCCGCCTACCAGCCCGTTGCGCGGCCCGCGGTCCCGATCGAAGACCTCCGCGCGCACCGCTAGACCCCGCTGCGATCAGCCACGAAAAGACGGAAGGATCTAGCCCCGAGATCGGAACCAGTCGACCGTGCGCGCCGCACCCGCTTCGAGCGTCGTCCACGCCTCCCACCCCAGGTGGATCCCCGCACGACCGGGATCCAACGCCGATCGCCGCAGCTCACCCGCGCGCGGCGGCGCGTACCGCGCCGGCTCACTGTACCCGGTGGCGCGAGCCATCGCGTCGAACAGCTGCTGCACGCTCGTCTCGATCCCGGTCCCGATGTTCACGGTGAGGCCACCCGCCTTCTCCCCGGCCCGCACGAACGCGTCGCACACGTCGTCGACGAAGACGAAATCCCGCGTCTGCTCACCGTCGCCGAAGATCGTGGGTCGCTCACCGGCGAGCAGCTTCGCGGAGAAGATCGCGATCACCCCGGCTTCGCCATGGGGATCCTGTCGCGGCCCGTACACGTTCGCGAGGGCGAGGGCGGTGTACTCGAGACCATGCACCTCGCGGTAGTAGTGGAGGTAGTCGATGACCGACTTCTTCGAGACGCCATACGGCGACAAGGGATTCTGTGGGTGCCCTTCGCGCGTCGGGATCGATTCGGGGACGCCGTAGAGCGTGCCCCCCGAGGCGGCGAACACGACCTTGCGCGTGCCGGCCGCTGCGGCACCCTGGATCACGTTCAGCGATCCGAGGATGTTCACCTCGGCATCGAACGCCGGTCGCTCGACGGAGACGATGACGCTCGCTTGCGCGGCGAGGTGGTACACGACTTCGGGCTTGCGGTGCTGGATGAGCTCGGTGATTGCGCCCGAGCGCACGTCGAGACGCTGGAACGTCAGGCGCTTGTCGCGCTGGCCACGAGCAGCTGCGAGATTCCCGAGTGTTCCGCTCGACAGGTCGTCGACGACGTCGACATCACATCCCTCCGCGAGCAACCGATCGACGAGCGTCGACCCGATGAACCCGGCACCCCCCGTGACGAGAACGCGCATCGTGTCAGCTTGCCCCGGCCGAGAACTCGACCCTGCTGCCCGCGAGCGCGAGGCCCGCGTCGACCCGTGCACGGGCTCCGACGATCGAGTGGTCGAGCACGACAGCGGAGTCCTCCACCACTGCGCCCGGTCCGATGATCGAGTCGATGACACGGGCGTCTGGACCGATCCGCGCACCGTCGGCGACGACCGCGTTCTCGACGTGGGCACCCGCTTCGATCACCGCGCCGACGCCGACGCTGGCACCCGAGAGATGCGCGCCCGAGCCGACGACGGCGTCCGCGTCGAGGAAGACCGGCGGCGTGAGCACGGCGCCTGCCGCGACGTCCGGCGTGGCGACCACCCAGATGCCCGGATCAATCTCGATCGCGCCGGGTGCCGGCGGGAACCCGACCCGGCCTGCAAGCACGTCGAGATGGGCCTGGAGGTACTTGTCGGGAGTGCCGATGTCGAGCCAGTAGTCGTCGGTGCCGTGAGCGAAGAGCCGGCGACCCTCTTCGAGCATGCGCGGGAACGTCTCGCGTTCGATCGAGACGGTCAGGTCGGGGGGCACGTCGTCGAGAACGGACGGCTCGAGCACGTACGTGCCGGCATTGATCCAGTCGGTCGGTGCGGCACCCGGCGGGGGCTTCTCGACGAATGCCTTCACCTCGCCGTCGTCATGGGTCGGGACGACGCCGAATGCCGACGGATCGTCGACCCGCGTGAGGTGAATCGTCGCCTCCGCGGCCCGTTCGACGTGGAACGCGAGCAACGCGCTCAGGTCGAGCGTCGTGAGGACGTCGCCGTTGCACACCACGAAGCGCTCGTCGATGCCGGCGCTCGCCGCGGCGAAGCGGATCGCGCCGGCGGTGCCGAGAGGGTAGGGCTCGGTGGCGTAGTGGAGGCGAACGCCGTCGCACTGCGCGTCCGGGAAGTGCGTCTGGAAGGCATCGGGCAGGTAGCCGAGCGACAGCACCACGTCGTCGACCCCGTGCGACCGGAGCCACGAGAGCTGGCGCTCGAGGAAGGCCTGGCCCACGATCGGCAGCAACGGCTTCGGGACGGTCGTCGTCAGCGGTCGGAGCCGGGTGCCTTCGCCCCCGACGAGGACGACAGCCCGCACCTCCGGGGGCCTAGGGCGTCGACGACGGGGGCGTCGTCGCGTCCGTGGCTGCTGGTGCCGGCGTGGTGGTTGTTGCTGTCGCACCCGGTCCCCCGGTCGCGCACCCCTTCGCGTCGAGCGCCTTCGGCGTGGCGCCTTCGTCGTTGGCCGGGGCTGCAGTGGCGTTCGGCGGGACACCGATCGACTCGGACTTGGGCAGGAACGCGACGGCAACAACCTCACCGTCCTTGAGCTTGATGTCGGACGGGTTGTCGTGCTTCTCGGCGCAGTCGATCGAGTACTTCACGACACCCTTCTTGCCCGCGAACGGCGTGCCCTGGGGGCAGGTGTCGCCGTTGCTCCAGTCGGTCGTGTCGGAGCCGGTGGGCGCGGCCCACAGGGACAGCGAGTCCTCCGACGCCGACCAGCCCCCGTAGCCCAGGAACTTCCCGAACGTCGCGTTGTCACCGCCCTCGGACTTCGTGAAGGGGTGGACGTGCATGAAGCCGTCGCCGTGCGTGTGGATCCCTACTCTCACGTTGGCGTTGTCGGCCGCGGTCTCGAAGGTCGCGGGGGGAGCCATCCACTCACCGCAGACGTTGGCAGCCAGCGCCGCGTGCCAGTGATCACCCGGCGCGCCGGTCGTGGGGTTTCCCGGCTGCGGGGGGACGCCGGCGGAACTGCTGTCGGGCCGCGCGAGCACGACCCCCACGACCCCGAGCACCACGATCGCGGCGAGAGCTCCGTAGAACCACTGCGCCCCGCCCCGCTTCTTCGGACGGCGCCCGTGGGCCCGGATGCGGGCACGCGTGTACTTCTTGCGGGAGTTCGCCATGACGTGACCGAGATTACCCGTTCGGCTCCGGTGTCCTCTGTCGGGGGCGCACTGCCTGGACCCCCATCGACAGGCCCGTCCGCACACCGAGGTACCCCGCGGCGGGTACGAGGAGCACCCGCCGCCAACCACGCCATCGCTTGCCCGCGAACCGCAACAGCGAGCGGTGATGCTCGACGATCATGCGGTACGGGTGCCGGGCGGTGCTGGCCCCCTGCACGTGGGTGACCGCTCCACCCGGTTCGTAGGCGACACGCCACCCGGCGTTGCCCAGGCGCCAGCACAGGTCGACGTCCTCGACGTACATGAAGTAGCCGTCGTCCCACCCGTCGACCTGGTCGAGCGCGCTGCGCCGCAACCACACTGCCGCACCGGAGACCCAGTCGACATCGCGAGGCTGCGTCGGGTCGGCATCGAGCTCCCGGTACCGACGGGTGAAGCGGTTCTCCCGCTTGACGAGTCCCACGGTGCCGTGCCCGACCGCGTCGACGAGACGCGGCACCTGTCGTGCCGACGGGTAGCGGGTGCCGTCGGGCTCGAAGATCGCAGGTCCGACGGCCGCGAGGTCGGGTTCGGCATCGAGGCGGGCGAGCACGGCCGCGCCCGTCCCCGCACCGACGAGCAGGTCCGGATTGCACACGGCGACGATGGGCGCGTGAGCAGCCTCGACGCCGACGTTCGCGGCCGCGGCGTACCCGACGTTGCCCCCCGAACCGAGGACCTCGACCTCGGGAAACGCGGCCCGAAGCTCGGCAATCGAGCCGTCGGTCGATCCGTTGTCGACGACCACCACCTCGGGGACACCAGCGCTCGTGTCGGCCAGGAGGCTCCGGACGCACGCGGTGAGGAGCGCACCTGCTTCGTAGTTCACGACGACCGCGGACCACCGCGGGTCGGTCACACCCGACTCCGGTACCACTCGAGGGTGCGAGTCAGCCCGTCACGCAGCGGGATCGACGGTCGCCACCCGAGCTCGCGCTCGGCGAGCGCGATGTCGGGTCGCCGTCGTACCGGATCGTCGACCGGCAGCGCTTCGTGCACGATCGCCGATGACGATCCCGTCACGTCGAGGACGAGCTCGGCCAGCTCGAGCACGGTGTGCTCGTCGGGGCTGCCGACGTTCATCGGGTCGGCCCAGTCGCTGTCGAGCAACGCGAGCAGGCCGGCCACCTCGTCGTCGACGTAGCAGAACGACCGCGTCTGGCTCCCGTCGCCGTAGACCGTGAGCGGGCGTCCGTCGGACGCCTGCGCGAGAAAGTTCGAGATGACGCGGCCGTCACCGGGCTCGAGGTGAGGACCGTACGTGTTGAAGATGCGGGCGATCCGCGTGTCGACACCGTGCGTGCCCCGATACGCCGTGGTGAGTGCCTCGGCAAAGCGCTTCGCCTCGTCGTACACCGATCGCGGGCCGACCGGGTTCACATGACCCCAGTAGGTCTCGCGCTGGGGGTGCTCCTGCGGGTCGCCGTACACCTCGCTTGTCGACGCGAGAAGGAAGCGCGCACCGTGGAGCCGCGCGAGGTCCAGGGCGTTGCGCGTGCCCGTCGATCCTACCGCGAGGGTCTCGAGCGGGCGGGCGAGGTACTCCGGCGGGCTCGCCGCGCTCGCAAAGTGGAGCACC
>JALHSW010000157.1 GCA_022865365.1 Acidimicrobiia bacterium
CGCCTCACGCGCCGCGATCAAGGTCGCACCGACTGGCGGGACGGGGGTTGCTCGTGGACCGCGATCGGCCTCGCGCTCGGAGGGGTCTCCAAGCAGGCGGCTCAACAGCGCTTCACGTCCTGATCGAGCCTGGCGGGCCGGACTCCGGAATGGTGCTCACGTCGTCGGAGAGGCCGAGAAGCCAAGCACGCGGTTGACAGTCTGGCTACATTCCTCCCATGGCCAGAAACGATGCGTTCATGGATGCCCTCGCGAATGTGCCGCTGTTCTCGGCGTGCTCCCGGAAGGATCTCGGCCTCGTTGCCAAACGGGCCGAGGACGTCAAGGTCGACGGCGGCAAGGTGCTCGTCAGCGAAGGCGCGGCCGGAGCCGAGTTCTTCGTGATCATCGAGGGGACAGCCAAGGTCGCGCGACACGGACAAGAGATCGCCCAGCTCGGACCCGGCACCTTCTTCGGCGACCTGGCGCTGCTCGACCGCGCGCCACGCAACGCCACGATCACGGCCGAGACGCCGATGGAGCTTGTCGTGCTCGGTCAGCGGGAGTTCTCGGCGCTGATCGACGAGGTGCCGGGATTCGCCCACAAGCTCCTCGCCGGCCTGGCGCGACGGCTGCGCGACAACGACGCCAAGACCGTCCAGTAGCCAAGACCGTCCGGTAGTCGGACCGGGGCTAGTTTTTAGCCCCGTGCGAAAGATCTCGGTCAAGCCGCATCAGGTCGTCCTCGCCGTCGGCGTCCTCGCCGCCCTCGGCACGATCGCCTCGGGGATCACGCCCCGGATCACCGAGTGGGAAGAGGTTTCGCCGATCAGCCGCGAGGCCTTCGTCGACATCCCGGATCCGATCTACTGGCTCTTCTACGCGGTTGCGTCGCTCGCGCTGTTCCTGTGCGCGTGGCTCATCGCGCAGCGCGTGCAGAACTACGAGCGGGGCAAGCCCGACGACCGACGTACGACGAAGAAGAACGTGCACCGGCGCATGCGCGACTTCCGCAGCGGCGTGTGGATGCAGACGCTGCTGCGCGACCCGGCGGCCGGCGTCATGCACTCGTTCATCTACTTCGGGTTCCTCGTGCTGTTCGCGGCGACGATCATCCTCGAGATCGATCACCAGCTGCCCGACAACCTGAAGTTCCTGCACGGCAAGGTGTACCAGGCGTATGCGGCGACGGCCGACGTGTTCGGTGTGATCTTCGTCGTGGGGATCCTCTGGGCGATCGTCCGCCGCTACGTGCAGCGCCCGTATCGGATCCGCATCAAGACCAAGCCGGAGGACGCGGTCGTCCTCGGCACGTTCCTGGTCATCGGGCTCACCGGCTTCCTCACCGAGGGCTTGCGCATCGCGCTCGAGGGCACCCCATCGATCGAGCGGTGGTCGGTCGTCGGCTACCCGATCGGGACGCTGTTCGAGGGTTGGGGTCCGGGCACGCTGTCCGACGCACACCGCGGCATGTGGCTGGTGCACTTCGCCGCGTTCGTCGCGTTCCTCATCCTGCTCCCCACGACGAAGCTGCGACACATGGTCACGTCGCCGATGAACATGTACCTCGGTGACAAGGACCGCCCGAAGGGCGCGATGAAGCCGCTGCCCAACCTGATGGAGACCGAGCTCGACACCTTCGGCGCGGTCACCATCGAGGACTTCACCTGGAAGCAGCTCTTCGACACGGACGCATGCACGGTGTGCGGGCGCTGCACCTCGGTGTGTCCCGCGCACGCGACCGGCAAGCCGCTCGACCCTCGCGAGATCGTGCTCAAGGTCGGCGAGGTGATGGCGGCCACGGGTGATCCGAAGGTGTCACCGCCGGTGTCGGTCGATCACGACATCTCGATCACGGCCGATTCCGTCTTCGAGCGCATCACGTCCGAAGAGCTCTGGGCCTGCACCACCTGCAAGGCCTGTGACGAGATCTGCCCGGTGAACATCGAGATCCTCGACAAGATCCTCGACATGCGCCGCTACCTCTCTCTCATGGAGAGCGACTTCCCCGTCGAGCTCGGCAACACGTACCGCTCGATGGAGAACACCTCGAACGTCTACGGCATGAACCAGGGCGAGCGCGCCGACTGGGCCAAGGACCTCGAGGGCATCGACATCGTTGACACATCCGGGCCGCTCGGGCACGAGTACCTCTACTGGGTCGGGTGCGCCGGCAGCTTCGACGACCGGAACAAGAAGACGAGCCGGGCCGTGGCGAAGCTGCTCCAGCGCGCCGGCATCGACTTCGCGATCCTCGGCCCGAGCGAGCTCTGCACCGGCGACCCCGCCCGCCGTTCCGGCAACGAGTACCTCTTCCAGATGCTCGCGATGCAGAACATCGAGGCACTCAACGGCCTGGGGGTCACCAAGATCGTCACCCAGTGCCCGCACTGCTTCAACACGATGCAGAACGAGTACCCGCAGTACGGCGGGAGCTTCGAGGTCGTGCACCATTCGCAGCTGTTGATGGAGCTGATCGAGGACGGCCGGCTCTCGATGCAGGGCGCGTCGCTCGACGAGCGTGTCACGTACCACGACTCCTGCTACCTCGGTCGCCACAACGACGTCTACCTCGCGCCGCGCAAGGTGATCGGGTCGCTCGCCGGCATCGACATCGTCGAGATGCCCCGCAACGGCACGACCGGCATGTGCTGCGGCGCCGGCGGTGCCCGCATGTGGATGGAAGAGCGCATTGGCAAGAAGGTCAACGACGAACGCTCCGAAGAGGCGCTCGCCACCGGCGCGTCGCGCATCGCGGTCGCCTGCCCGTTCTGCTTCGTCATGATGGAGGACGGCGTGAAGGGCCATGGTCGCGACGACGACGTCAAGGTCCAGGACATCGCCGAGGTGCTCCTCGAAGCCATCGAGGGTCTCGACGCGGGCGCCGCTCCTGCTACCGCAAGCTTCACCCCGGGCCTCTAGGTCCGGGTCCGGGTCCAGGTCCGGGAGGACAACCGTGCTCCACTGGCTCGGGTCGCTGCCCGCAGTCGTGCTGTTCTCCCTCTTCGGGACGATCGGCATCGCGCTCACGTTCGCGCTCGACACGGTGACGCGTCGGTACGTCAAGCCCGAGACTCGCGAACGGGCCAACTCGACGGCCTCCGTCACGCTCCAGGTCACGGCGACGATCTACGCGATCCTCATCGCCTTCGTGATCGTCGACGCCTACAACCAGATCCGCGCCACGCAAGATCAGGTCTCCGACAATGCTGCGAACCTGTCGGTCATCGTCGAGAACAGCCGGGCGTTCCCAGACACGGTGGGCGAGGACCTTCGCGACGCTTCGATCCGCTACGCGCGGGCGGTCGTCGAGACCGGTTTCCCGCGACTCGATCAATCCGCCAGCGCCTCGATCGTGTCCGACGAGCGCCTGGAGCACCTGTTCCGCTCCGTCCAGCGGATCGAGCCCACAAGCGAGGCGGAGCGCGCCGCCTATACCTCGACCGTGGACGCGCTCGACGGCATCGTCCACACGCGCGAGGCGATCATCAACTCTGCGAAAGCCACGATCCCTGCCGCGTTGCTCCTACTGCTCTTCGTGATCGGCATGACGGTCATGGCCGTGGCCACGGTGCTCGACACCCGGCACCGCAGGTCGCACCTCTTCATCCTGTCGGCGCTCGCTCTCGTGATCTGGCTGACGCTCGCACTCGTCGTGAGCATGACCTACCCGTTCTCCGGGCCGATCGCCGTCTCCGATGCTCCCTTGCGCGAGTTCGTGGAGGTCCGCGGCGCTCGCTGAGCTGGGCGCTCTGGCCGGGCTTCAGGCCAGGGAGGCGTGGGCGCCTTCCACGACTTCCGTGAGATCCATCACGGCGCGCCTTCGTCTTGGAAGTTGAGGTAGTAGCGCGACGGCGTCGGGCCGCGCTGGCCCTGGTACTTCGAACCGGTCGCGGCAGAGCCGTACGGGTGCTCGGCCGGCGTCGTCATGCGGAGGAAGGAGATCTGCCCGATCTTCATCGCGGGGTACAGCGCGATCGGCAGCGTCGCGACGTTGGACAGCTCGAGCGTGAGGTGCCCGTCCCAGCCCGCGTCGACGTAGCCGGCGGTGCTGTGGATCAGCAACCCGAGCCGGCCGAGGCTCGACTTGCCTTCCAACCGGGCGACGAGATCGTCCGGGAGCGCGACCCGCTCGAGCGTGCTGCCGAGCACGAACTCGCCCGGGTGGAGGATGAACGCCTTGCCCTCCTCGACCTCGACCAGCTCGGTGAGATCTTCCTGGGGCTGCTTCGGGTCGATGAAGGGAGTGGTGTCGTTGCGGAACACCCGGAACAACCGGTCGACGCGGAGATCGACCGAGGACGGCTGCACCGAGTTCGCGTCCAACGGATCGATGATGATGCGCCCTGCTGCGAGCTCTTCGTGGATGGAGACATCGGACAGGATCACGGGCGGGGAGCCTACCGGCGGGCGATCCGGCGGGCCGAGCGCATAGCGTGACGCGATGACCTTCGACGACGTCGTGTCCGATCTCGTCCGGGTCATCGAGTCGGTGGGAGCCGCGATCATGGTGGTCGGCGGCCTCGCCGCCTTCGTGCAGTACGCCCGCCACGTCCGCAAGGGAGCCGCGGCCGCCTACACCGAGCTCCGGCGCAACGTCGGGCGCGTGATCCTGCTCGGTCTCGAGGTGCTCATCGTCGCCGACATCATCCGCACGATCATCGTCGACTCGACGCTCGAAAGTGTCGGCGTGCTCGCGATCATCGTGATCATCCGGATCCTCCTCAGCTTCTCCCTCGAGGTCGAGATCGACGGCATGTGGCCGTGGAACCGCTGGCGCACCGAGCGCCCCGGCGGCTCGACCGGTACCGGAACGGAACAGTCCGGCTGACGGGCGCCGTCCGCGACCGACCTGTTCCCGGTGGATCCGCGTCGTGATGTCGAGTGGTCCGACTGGCCCGGGACCTCACCTGCGTCGGGGTCAGGCACTCCGAGGTCACAGCCGTTCTGAGCCGGTAATGTCGGCGGTCAAGGCCGTGCAGACGATCGCCGAAGGGGGCCGAACCTGGTGTGGAGCGTTCGTCCGTCCTCCGGCGGGACGGCGTTGTCGCTGCCGACATCGGCGCGCGTGGGGACGGCCCGTGGCGGGCGCCCACCGCTGCTGAGCGGCCGCCGCGTCGGGATCGCGGTGCTGGTCATCTACGTCGGGGCGTTTCTCGCCTTCATGGTGATGGTGGTGCCGGTGGTGGCGCCACGACTTCCACACTCGGAAGCTGCCCGCTATTGGCCGATTGCGGTGCTCGCGGCCGGTTTGGTGATGCTCGTCGATGCTGTGGTGGTCTTCGCCTGGTCACGCCGCGGCCGACGACTCACGGTCGGCAGCTCGCCGACCGGTCGCGCGCGGGATCTCGGTGTCCCCGAACGCGACGTGGTCGAGCGCCAGGGAACTCGGCACGGGCGACGGCGAGTGCGAACGCATCGTCGGCTCACTGCCGCGGCGTCGGCGGTGCTCCTGGTGGCCGCGCTGGTCAGCGGGTATCCCCTGTGGGTCCTCGGCCTGGCCGCGCTGATCCCGTGGGTGCCGTTCTTCACCGTCGAGACGATCCGGACGAGCCAGAGCTACGGCTTCTACGCGTTCTTCGTCGTGGTGGTCGGGTTTCAGCTGCTGCACATGGGTGAGCACACCGTCCAGGTGCTCCAGCTCGCGCTCACCGATGGGGACCTCGTGCACTCCCACGGCGTGCTCGGCCAACTGGACTTCGAGGTCGTCCACTTCGCTTCCGACATTCTCGTGTGGCTGGCGGTCTGCGCCCTCGTCTGGGTGTACGGAGGCCGCAGCCCCTGGCTGTGGGTCGCGTTCGCAGCCGCGAGCATGCACGCGATCGAGCACTTCTACCTGTTCTCGATCTACATCGGACACCGCGGCTTCTACGACCGGGGTGGCTTCGCCGGCATCATGGGTGAAGGCGGGCTCACCGGCTCGCCGCTGGCGCGCCCCTACATGCACTTCGCGTACAACTTCATCGTGCTCGTCCCGCTGGTGCTCGCGTGGTGGGACCAGATGCCCAGGTCCACCGCGAGGACCAGGTCTCGATCCCGGACGAAGCCGACCCGCTCCTACCCTCTAATATCGCTCCCCGACCCCGTGAGCTCCGAGGCGAACCTCGCCGAGGAGTTCGCAGCGTCCGCGGGTGTAGTTCAGAGGTAGAACATCAGCTTCCCAAGCTGAGAACGCGGGTTCGATTCCCGTCACCCGCTCCGAGTCTTCGGCAACGGATGCGACCTCGTGCCACATCCGTGCCAAGTGTGAGCGTCACCGCGCGGCCGGGCCCGCCTCCTTGACTCAATGGCGCGGATGACGTCGACGCGACGGCGGTGGCGCTTCTACTCGACGGTGGCGGGCCGCATGCCCGTCCGCGAGTTCCTCGACGACCGGTTGCTCCCCGCCCCCGACCGCGACGAGATCTTCTCGGCGATGAAGGACGTGCAGCGCAACGGATTCGTCGCGGCCCGTCACCTCCGCGGTGATCTTTACGAGATCCGCGCCGAGGGCCTCGACGCGAGCTATCGGATTCTGTTCGCGGCCGAGGGCGCCCATGGCCAGGTGCTCCTCGGGCTGTCGGCGTTCAGCAAGAAGACGCAGCGAACACCGCGACGCGAGCTCGACGTCGCGGGGCGCCGCCTTGCCGATTGGCGCTCCCGCGGCCGTAGACCCCTCCCACCCCGATAACCTATACATGAGATACTCGACTCCGAGGACCAAGGACCGCCATGGCCAAGCCCGACGACCTCGACGCCTACATCGACGAGCTCGCGGAGACCGACCCCCTGATCCACGAGCGGATCGAGGACGCACTCGAACGGCGTGAGCTCGCGCGGGACCTCGCGACGCGGCGACTGCAAGCCGGCCTCACGCAGACCGAGGTCGCCGGGCGCATGGGCACCAGCCAAGGCCAGGTCGCTCGTTTCGAGTCGGGCGCGGACACCCGCATGTCGACCGTCGCCCGCTACGCGGCGGCCGTCGGACTTCAGGTCTGCTGGAGCATCAAGCCGGCGCGGAAGCGCCGGGCGAGCACGGCGGCTAGTGCCCCATCCGTGCCACAACGGGATGAACTGGACGGCACACGACGGACAGGATGACACCAGATGAGCGGCGCCGACCTGCACGGTCGCGAGATGCCCAGGTCATCCACGACCTTCGAACCGTGTTCCCAAGCTGAGAACGCGGGTTCGATTCCCGTCACCCGCTCCAGTCGATCCGGTGCTTCGGTACGCTCCGGCCGGTGCGACGAAGCCGCGAGGACCTGTTGACCGGAGTGAAGCCGCGCAGGGGCGAGCGGCGGGTTGCCGTGCGTCTGCGGCGCATGACCCGCCGGGACGCGCGTCAGCCGTGAGACGGCTTACGACTGCGCTGCTGCTCTTCGCCGGCGCGTGCTCGATCGCGGTTCCGACGCCGGCGGAGGCACAGACCGCCCCGACGGCAACGCTCACCTCGGAGGAAAAGGTGCCCCTGTTCACCAACCAGGGCATCGCTCGGGTGAGCGGGGGGTGGATCCTCTCGGCGAACAACACCCTGGCCCGAGTCGACGACAAGCTCCATACCAAGCTCCTGAAGCAGCTGGCAATCCCGACCGCGTGGCGGGGCAAGGGCTACGGGCACATCGGTGACATCGACGTGGTCGGCAATTTCGTGTACGCGCCGCTCGAGGAGCCCGACTTCACCCGCGGCACGCAAGCCACCGCCCGCTTCGACGCCAAGACCCTGCGCTTCATCGACGCGGTCGAGCTGGCCCAGCACGAGAACTCGTTCGTGACGGTCGACCCCGCGACCATGACCGCCTACTCCATGGACAACTTCGGCGGCGATGCCCTGCTTCGCTACGACGTCCGCGCCGGTTGGAAGCCGCTCGCCCCCCTCGCGATGAGTCACTTCGTCGACAAGGTCCAGGGCGCCGATGTCGCGGCCGGCGCGATCTGGCTCTCGACGTCGGACTCGGCGAACGAGCTGTTCCGCGTTGACCTGCTGACCGGCCAGGTGGACGACCTCGGGTCCGCCGGCCACATCGGGGGCGAGGGCGAAGGCATCGACGCCAC
>JALHSW010000158.1 GCA_022865365.1 Acidimicrobiia bacterium
ATGCGCGGCGCCGAGGCGCCAGTCGACGTACAGGTCCTTGGTGAGGAACGACGCCACGATCATCCGGGCCCGGTTGTGCATGAACCCTTCGCGGGTGAGCTGTCGCATCCCTGCATCGACCACGGGGTATCCGGTGCGACCTTCTTGCCATGCTGTGAACGCTTCGGGGTCGTCGTGCCAACGGTCGCCACGATCCCGGTAGTCGTTCCACGCTGCGTCAGGACGGGCCGCGAGCACCTGAAGGTAGAAGTCGCGCCAGCAGAGCTGTCGAACGAACGCGTCACCCCCGGGTCGGTCCCGCAGCTTCGTGGCGATCTCGAGTGGCGAGATGCAGCCGAAGTGCAGGAACGGGCTCATCCGCGACGTCGCGTCGCCGGGGAGGTCGTCATGGCGCTCCGCGTACGACACGAGGTCCGCGCGCGTCCAGGCGTTGAGCCGTCGGCGCGCCTCGGACTCACCGCCCCGCATCACCTCGGGCGACGGCGCGCCCTCCACGATCCCCGCGACCGGGGGGATTGGGAGCGTCGAGATTCCCGGCGGGGTCACGATCTTGGATGGCGTCGGTGCGACGAGCCGCCACGGCCGCTCGAGCCATCGTCGGTAGTACGGCGTGAACACCTTGTAGTGATCGCCGCCGGGTGGCACGACGGCGCCAGGTGGTACCACCGTCGGCGTGGGGTGACGGGTGACTGCCGTGCGTGCGGGTGCCGCCGCCGCTTCGAGCGCGGTCAGGCGCCGGTGGGCGAAGTGGCTGACGTCGTCGGCCACATGTATCTCGGTCGCGGCGGCTTCGGTCGCAAGGCGAAGGACCTCGTCCACCCAATCTCCCCGGCGAAGCACCAGCGCGCCGCCGCGCTTGTGCAACGACGCGTCGAGGTCGGTGAGCGCGTCGGTGAGGAAGGCAGCCCGGTTCGGTCGGTTGAATGTGCCGGCGAGGAGGGCATCGTCGAGCACGAATGCCGGCACGATCCGATCGGCCGATCGGCACGCGGCCGCGAGCGCCGGCTGATCGCGCACTCGCAGGTCACGCGTGAAGATCACGAGGGCCGTCGGCACGGCCCCGGTCTACTCCGGGAGCAGCGTCCAGGCGCGATCGGCGATGCGCGCGAGCGCGATCAGCTGGGCCCGCTCGCGACGGCGGAAGGGATGGCCGTCGCGGCCGACCAGCAGCGTTGCGTCGTGGTTGGTGAGCGCGGCGACCAGTAGGTCCTCGGGGCCGGTCGTTCCGTCGGCGACGGTGGGCGAGGCGGACGTCCCGGCCGCCAACGCCGAGAGTAACTCCACGGCGGGGTGCGCATCGCCCGAGGCGGCGATGACGGCGTCGTCGCGCAGGAGTGCGACCCAGTCGGCGAGGAACTCGCGACGGAGGTGTCCGACGAGGGTCTCGCACAGCTCGTCGACCGAGTCGGCCTCGCACAAGCGGGTGGCGGAATCGAGCGCGTCGAGGCGGGGGTCGGGGAACGCGTCGACCAAGCGGAACTCTTCGACGGAGGTGCCATCGACCTGCTCGATCTCCTTCGCCAAGAGGTCGAGCACGTCGAGGCTCG
>JALHSW010000159.1 GCA_022865365.1 Acidimicrobiia bacterium
GCGGCGCGCCACGCCGAGCTCGTGAGACCGGAGCAGTCATACGTCGGACCCGTGCGGGGGTTCGTCGAGTACCCGGCGCCGATGGCCTGGCGGGCGTACTCGATGGCCTGGGCCGCGCTGCCGTTCGGGGGTCCGACGTTCGGGAATCGTTCCGCACCCCCCGACGGGGCCGCGATATTGGCCTTCGTTTCGGCTTCCCGGCGGGCCTTCTCGGCCGCGACGGCCTCCGCGAGGTCGCCCTTGACCTGGTCGAGGATCGCCTGCTGGCCCGCCCGCGCCGTCTCGAGGGCGCTCTTGGCTTCGGTGATCTGCTGGCCCTCGGCAACGGCGGTGTCGCGGGCGTGCGCTGCGTTGTCGCGCTCGACGCCGAGGTCCTGCTGGGCGGCATCGAGCTGGTCGAGGAGCTCGGTGTCGCGGTTGGCCTGGGTCTGGGAGTACTGGCTGCGCTTCAGGAGGTCGACCGTGGCGCTGAAGTCCATCTCGCCGACCGACTGGCCGCGCAGGGTGCGGCGGTACAGCGACGCGAGGTTCTCCTGGACGAGGCCGAGGATCCGGTCGACTTCCTGCTTGGCGTCGGCGATCTGGGCTTCTGCGGCCTGGGCACTGCTCTGGGCGGCGTCCCGGCGCGCCTCGGCCTGGAGGAGGCTCTCGGCGAGACCACTGATCTGGAGGTCGGTGGCCTCGATCTGGTCCTGGAGCTCGGCCGCCTGCTTCTGCTTGTCGACGGGTGGAGCCGCTCCGGATGCCCCGCCCGCGACGGCGACGGAAGCGACCACGAGCACACCGGCCACGACGAAACGGGCGAAGGGGCGGCGGCGGGGGGCGGAGGTCATGTGAGCCATCGTGGGGCGACAACGGGAAGAGACACGGCGCCTTTCACCCTAGACAAAACCTTCGTCGACGTGCGGTTTCCGGTGCTCTGCAACGACAACCACCCGGTCGTCATCTGCACGCCTTCCGGCGTGGGGCGGTGACGGTCGGGCCTTGGCCCCACACTAGGCAAGGCACAGGGGCGATGCCAGCCATGGCCCGTTCGTGCAGGTCAGGCGATCGCGAGGGGCCAGCCCTCGGTGCGCGGGGGGTTGTTCGGCCCCGTGATCTCCGGGTAGGTCCAGGCCATCGCCCGGGCGATCTCGCGCGCCACGCTCTGCCACTCGGCCGGGTTCCAGCCCTCGGCGGCGGCTGCCACCGTGGTGTCCTGGCGCAGGTGCACGAAGGCGGGCAGCCGCTCGAGGCCGAGGCTGGTGACGAGTGCCTGGTCGGGATCGATGAACGTCACGTCGTCGTGCGCTGCCTGACCGAGCACGCGGCCAGCGACTTCGGCGCCCCCGGTCACGACGAACGCGCACCTGCAGTCGGAGTCGCCGAAGGTCGCGAAGATCTGTTGTGCCACCGGGATCCATGCCGCAGCCTCGAGCCGGGCGGGCAGCACGACGAGGCACAGCTGGAACATCGTCGACCAGTCATCGAGCGTGCGGGTGACGCCCCGGCTGGTCGTGAGCTCGAGCATCGGGTCGGGATTCTTGGCCACGGATGGGAACGTAGCGCGTCGGCTCGACGCCGCGGTGACCCGGTGACGTGCGGGTTCCGAGATGCCTGGGATCAGCCGAGGCCGATCGCCTCGATCATCGACGGCGGCATCTCGTCGCGGCCTTGCGCGAGCAGCGCGGCACGCTCGATGTTGATCACGTCGCGCTCGGGTCGGTCGAGCCACGTGTCCCACGGTCCGGGCGGGACCGCGCCCTCGACGCAATGGCGGAGGTAGGCCTGCTGCTCGCGCAGCTCGCGCTCCCCGCCGACAGGCCCGTGGCCGGGCACGATCGTGTCCGCCAGCTCGGCGATCGCGTCGAGCATCTCCACCCACATGGCCGGGTCACCCTGGAACGCGAGTGGTGCGACCCCGAAGAAGCACAGGTCGCCGGCGAAGAGCACGTCGGCGTCGGGTACGAGCACCATCAGGTCGCCGCTCGTGTGCCCGCTCGCCGGCAGCAGCTCGAGCCGCGGGGTCAGCGCCGCGGCACCGTCCACTTCATGGGTGGCGGGCCGGGTGCCGAGCTCGGCGAGGTCGTCGAACTCCTCGTCGAACGCCGGCATGAACGCCTTGTACGCGTCGATGGGCATCTCCTGATCGAGCAGCGCGCTCGTCACAGGTGACGCGTACACCGCAGCGTGCGGGAACGACTTGGTGCCCCCGACGTGGTCGACATGCGCATGGGTGAGGACGACGCGCCGGACCGGCCGATCGAGGGCGTGCACCGCGGCAGCGAACGGCTCCCACTGCGATCGGACCATCAGAGTGTCGATCACGGTGATGCCGTCGTCGTCGACCACGCCCCCGGCGTTGCTCACACCCGTCCCACCCCCGGGCTGGAGCCAGACGAACACGCCGTCGGCGAGCTCGTGGAGGGTTCGGTTCACCGGTGCCCGGCGTTCGGGCCGGTGCGTGGGTTGGGCCACGGATCGAGCGTACCGGTAGCGTGGTTCCCATGTCCGAGCGATCTCGCAACCTGCCCCGTCGAGCC
>JALHSW010000160.1 GCA_022865365.1 Acidimicrobiia bacterium
AGCTGGACGGCGAACTCGACGTCACGGATGCCCCCCCGTCCGCGCTTGAGCTCCCGATCGGTCAGGCCCTTCTTGTGGAGCTCGGCCTCGGCGCGTGCCTTCATCGTCCGAACCTCGCGGACCGCATCCGGGTCGAGGTGCTCAGGCCAGACGTACGGGCGCGACAGCGCCATGAAGGCGTTGCCGAGCGCGGCGTCGCCGGCGACGGGTCTCGCCTTGAGGAGTGCCTGGAACTCCCAATGGCGAGCCCATCGCTCGTACCAGGCCGCGTACGCGTCGAGGTTGCGCGAGAGCGCTCCGGAGCGCCCTTCGGGCCTCAGGTCGACGTCGGTGCGGAAGACGATGCCGTCGGCGCTCGGTGTGGTCATCGTCGCGAGCACGGCCCGCGCGATCCGGTCGGCTTCTTCACCCGCGCCGTCGTGGACGAACAGCACGTCGACGTCGCTGGCGTAGTTGAGCTCCGAGCCGCCGAGCTTGCCCATGCCGATGATCGCGAAGCGAATCTGGGGATCGACCAGACGGAGCGCGGTCCCCAGGCACACCTCGGCCAACGCCGCCAGCTCACGTCCGACCGCGGGGAGCGCGGCGAGTCCGAGCAGGTCCCGTGCCGCGATCCGCAGGTACTCGCGGCGCTTCCACCGCCGGAGGGCGCGGGCACCGTCGGGATCGGCCTCGAGCTCGATGCCCATCGCAGCGCGGTACTCGTCCAGCCCGCGCTCGTCGGTGAGCCGGACGCCGTCGCGCAGCGGCCCGAGGAGCGCGGCGTCCTGCACGATCGCGTTCACGAGTGAGCGTGACGCGCAGGTCACGGCGACGAGCCCGGCGCGGAAGGTGTCGTCGTCGCGCAGGGCGTCGGCCGCGTCGGGGTGGGCCTCGATGATCCGGGCGAGGGCGGTCCGGGCCGCGGCGGCGTCGGCCGACGCGTCGATCGCCTCGGTGACCGGCCGGGCGTCGAGGACGGAGATGGGATTCATGGGAGGGCTCAGTGTCGCATTCCGGGCCTCCCGGTATCCTGGGGGGATGCCTCGACTGCGTCTCGCCGCGGCCCAGTTGAACGCCACCGTCGGTGACCTCGAGGGAAACGCGGCCCGGCTCCTCGACGTGTACGACCGCGCCGAGCGGGAGGGCTGCGACCTGGTCGCGTTCCCCGAGCTCGCGCTGACCGGCTATCCCCCCGAGGACCTGCTGCTGCGCCCGGCCTTCGTCGCGCAGGCGGTGGAGGTGCTCGAGAAGGTGGCGACCCGTACCGGCCGCTGCGCCGCGATCATCGGGTATCCCGAGCCCGACCGCGACCTCTACAACTCGGCGGCCGTATGCGCCCAGGGCAAGGTGCTCGGGTCCTACCGGAAGCACCTTCTCCCGAACTACTCGGTGTTCGACGAGGAGCGGTACTTCGAGCCCTGGAAGGACGACGGACCGCTCTTCCGGATCGGAGGCGTACGCGTCGCGATCTCGATCTGCGAGGACGCGTGGAGCCCGTCGGGACCGGTGCTCACCCAGGCGGCCGGCGGGGCCGAGCTCGTCGTCAACATCAACGCATCGCCGTACTACGCGGGCCGCCTGCGCGAGCGCGAGACCATGCTCGCGACGCGCGCCGCCGACGCGTCGGTGCCGGTCCTCTACGTGAACATGGTGGGGGGCCAGGACGAGCTGGTCTTCGATGGCGCATCGATGCTCTTCGACGAGGGCGGTCACCTCGTCGCGCGGGCGAAGCAGTTCTCGGAGGACCTCCTCGTGGTCGACCTCGACGTCCGGCCGGCCTTCCGCCGGCGCGCGCTCGATCCCCGTGGACGCGTGCGCGGCCCGGCACTCCGTGAGGTCGCGGTGAGCGACCCCCAGGTGGGTGCCCTGCCGGCGGTGCCACGGGTCGAACCGCTGCTCGAACCCGTTCACGAGGTGTATGAAGCGCTCGTCCTCGGCACCCGCGACTACGTGCACAAGAACGGGTTCGCCGACGTGGTGATCGGCCTGTCAGGCGGGGTCGATTCGGCACTCGTGGCCGCCATCGCCGCGGACGCACTCGGCCCCGAGCATGTTGTCGGCGTCCTCATGCCGTCGCGCTTCTCGAGCGACCACAGCATCTCCGACGCCGCCGCCCTCGCCGAGCTGCTCGGAATCCGCACGATCACGGTCCCGATCGAGCCGGCCCACGAGGCCTACCTGGGGATGCTCGAAGAGCCGTTCGAAGGGCTGGAGCCCGGCCTCGCCGAGGAGAACCTCCAGGCCCGAATCCGGGGCACGATCCTCATGACGCTGTCGAACAAGCTCGGCTGGCTGGTGCTCACCACCGGGAACAAGAGCGAGATGGCGGTCGGCTACGCGACGCTCTACGGCGACATGGCCGGCGGCTTCGCCGTCATCAAGGACGTGCCGAAGATGCTCGTGTACGCGTTGTGCCGTGACCGGAACGAGCGGGCGGGCCGCATCGTGATCCCCGAGTCGGTCATCGACAAGCCACCGAGCGCAGAGCTGCGACCTGACCAGGTCGACACCGACTCGCTCCCTCCGTATGACGTGCTCGACCCGATCATCGAGGGCTACGTCGAGGACGACAAGTCCGTCGCCGACCTCGAGGCCGAGGGCCATGACCCCGAGACCGTGCGTCGGGTCGCGACGATGATCGACCGCAACGAGTACAAGCGTCGACAGGCTGCACCGGGGGTGAGGGTGTCGCCGAAGGCCTTCGGGAAGGATCGACGACTGCCGATCACGAACGGCTGGCCCGGCTGAGAGGTGCCTCGACCTGAGCGAGCGAGATGAGGCGGCACTCAGCGGAAGGCGCACTGGTCCTCGCAGCCTTCTTCTTCGGCATCACGTTTCCGCTGGTGCACGACGCGCTCGAGGACGTCACCCCGTTCGCGTACCTGCTCCTCCGCTTCAGCATCGCCGTACTCGCACTCGCGCCGTTCGCCATTGCCGTCGCGCGATCGAAGGGCGAGAACCGGCGTCTGCTGTGGCGCGTCGGCGCGATCGCCGGTGTGCTGCTGTTCGGCGGCTACGCGACGCAGACGATCGGCTTGCAGTACACGTCACCGTCGACGTCGGCCTTCATCACCGGTTTGTACGTCTGCTTCACGCCGTTCATCGAGGCCGCGGTGCGCCGCCGCGCTCCTTCACCGTGGGTCATCGTTGGCATCGTGGTCGCCACGGGCGGCCTGTTCCTCCTCACGGGCGCCGACCTCGGCTTCGGCCAGGGCGAGGCGTGGACGCTGGCCTGTGCGGCACTGTTCGCGACCTGGATCGTGTACCAGGGCGGCTATGCCCACCGATTGCATCCGGTTCCGTTCGCCACCGTGCAGATGGGCATGGTTGCGCTGCTGTGCATCCCGCCCGCGGCGGCGCAGGGCGTTGGCGACCTGACCAGCCTCGCGCTCTTTGCGGCAGTGTTCACCGGCATCGCCTGCTCGTCGATCGCGCTGTCGCTGCAGCTGTTCGGCCAACGGCGCATCGCTCCCAGTCGGGCCGCGCTCATCCTGCTCTCCGAGCCGGTGTTCGCCGCGCTTGCGGGGTACGTCGCCGGTGAGCGGCTGGGTGCCGTCGAAGGCGTCGGTGCCGCCGTGATCCTCCTCGGCATCGCGATCACCGAGTTCGGTCCCGGTCGTCGTGCCGCCGAAGCCGACGACGTGCGGGCGGAGGCGCAGCTCGAGGCGCACCTGCCCTGATCGACCTACTGTTCCGGCCGTGGCTGCTTCGCGCGTCGTCGAACACGCCCCCGGGATGACGCTCGACGAGTCGGCGCGACGCCTCGGGCACATCGTCTGGTTCGAGCGCCGTCTGTTCGAGGTGATGGGTCGCTGGGTGCCGTCGACGGCGGACCCGTCCCTCAAGCTGATGCTGGCACGCCAGAGCCGTCACCACGCCGAGCACGCTGCTGCCGTCGAGGTGGTCCTCCCCGAGACCCGCGACCACGATCCGGTGGCGCTCGTCGCGGCGACCGACGCAGCTGCGTCTGCCCTCCTCGAGGAGGTCGAGGGCCGTGCCGACATGGAGGGGCGGCTCCGCTCGCTCGTCGACGAGCTCCTCCCGCGTCAGCTCGCCGAATGCGAGGCGTTCCTGGCCGAGGCCTCCCCCGTGCGAGACGGACCGGCGATTCGGGCCCTCATCTTCGTGCTGGCCGAGGAACGGGCCGAGCTGACCGACCTCGCGTTCCTGCGCGACGTCATGCCTGACCCGGACGCCTGACCCGGGCGCCTGACCCGGGCGCCGCTTCGGAATTCGATTCCCGATTCTGACGTTGTGCCGGTAGAATCGTGGGTCCCCCAGCGTCGATCCCGACGCAGGACCCGACCCCGATGCCGACCCCGAGCCTGTGGAAAGACTGGCTTGACGGGTCATTTATGGTACGGGGGGAAGCGACTCCAGCCCCCTCACCAGCAATAACGACCTGATCTACAACAACGGCGCCGAATGCGTCGTTGTCCACAGGATCCTGAAGCGGTCCGTCGACAAGGAGCGAAAGGCCCCCAGTGGCGAAGGAGCGTGTGGAGCGGGACGAGGAAGATCTCGTCCGGCTGTACCTCACCGACATCGGGCAGTACCCGCTGCTCACCAAGGAAGACGAGGTCCGGCTCGCGCAGGCGATCGAGGCGGGCAACGCCGCGCGCGAAGAGCTCGAGACGACGCCGGCCAAGAAGCTCACCCCCGCGAAGAAGCGCGAGCTGCGGCGGGGCGGGCGAAACGGCGAGACGGCCCAGCGCACCTTCGTGCAGTCGAACCTGCGGCTCGTCGTCTCGATCGCCAAGAAGTACCAGGCCTCGGGCCTGCCCCTCCTCGACCTCATCCAGGAGGGCAACCTCGGGCTGATGCACGCGGTCGAGAAGTTCGACTGGCGCAAGGGCTTCAAGTTCTCCACCTACGCGACCTGGTGGATTCGCCAGGCCATCACCCGCGGCATCGCCAACACCGGCCGCACGATCCGCCTCCCCGTCCACGCCGGCGACACGCTCGCCCGGCTGCAGAAGGCGCGCTCGCGCCTGGAGCTCAAGCTCGGTCGGCCGGCAACGCTCTCCGAGCTCGCGGCCGAGGTCGAGATGCCCGAGGACAAGGTCACCGAGGCGCTGCGCTTCGCGGCCGAGCCCCTCTCGCTGTCCGAGCCGCTCCGTGAGGACGGCGACGCCGAGCTCGGCGACATCGTCGAGGACCGCTCGGCCGAGTCGCCCTTCGAGGTCGCGGCCACCGCGCTGCTCCCCGACGAGATCGAGAAGCTGCTCGCTCCGCTCGACGAGCGCGAGCGTCAGATCCTCGCCCTGCGCTTCGGCCTCGACCGGGGCGAGCCCCGGACGCTCGAGGAGGTCGGCGAGTACTTCAACCTCACCCGGGAGCGGATCCGCCAGATCGAGGCCCGGGCCATGAGCAAGCTGCGTCACCCGTCCGCCGACACCGGCGCCCGCGACCTGTTGGCGGTCTAGCCGCCGCAGGTTCCGGGGAAGCCACAGGCCCCGCCTTCCCGAGAGGGAGCGCGGGGCCTCGTCGCGTCTCGGGCTCGGCGCGAAGCGGCGCGTGGCAGACTCCGCCCGGAGGTGAACGGGGTCTGGTGGCCCCCCTCGTCTTCAAAACGAGTGGGACGGGCGAACCCCGTCCGGTGGGTTCGATTCCTGCCACCTCCGCCCAACGATCGGCGCCGGGCGACTTGCTCCGAGAGAACCCGCGCTATGGCAGGAGCTTCGCCGCGTGGTCGGGGACGTAGTGGTACGCGTCCTGCGACGGCCGCACGTACCCCTGGTCACCCTGGCGCGCCTTGAGGTGGAGGTCGGGCTCGAGCACGTCCTCGTAGGGCACGGTCTGGAGCAGATGCGCGATGCAGTTGAGCCGCGCCCGCCGCTTGTCGTCGGCTTCCACGACGAACCACGGCGATTCGTGCACATCGGTGTGCACGAACATGGTGTCCTTCGCCCGCGAGTACTCGACCCAGCGGTTCCGCGACTCGAGGTCGATCGGGCTCAGCTTCCACCGCTTCAGCGGGTCCTTGAGGCGCCCCTGGAATCGGCGCTCCTGCTCGTCGTCGCTGACCGAGAACCAGTACTTCACCAGGATGATCCCGTCGTCGATGATCATGCGCTCGAAGGCGGGGCACTGGCGGAGGAAGCGCTGGTACTCGTCGTTGGTGCAGAAGCCCATCACGTGCTCGACGCCGGCACGGTTGTACCAGGACCGGTCGAAGAGCACGACCTCGCCGCCGGCCGGGAGGTGCTCGACGTAGCGCTGGAAGTACCACTGACTCTGCTCGCGCTCCATCGGCACCGGCAGTGCGGCGACGCGCACGACGCGCGGATTCAGGTACTGGTTGATCCGGGTGATCGTGCCGCCCTTTCCGGCCGCGTCACGGCCCTCGAACAGGACGGCGACACGCGCGCCACTGGAGCGCACCCACTCCT
>JALHSW010000012.1 GCA_022865365.1 Acidimicrobiia bacterium
GCCCATCGGCTCGTTCCTGTTCCTGGGTCCGACGGGTGTCGGGAAGACCGAGTTGGCGCGCACGCTCGCCGACTTCCTCTTCGACGACGCCAAGGCGATGGTCCGCATCGACATGAGCGAGTACATGGAGAAGCACTCGGTCTCGCGGCTCGTCGGCGCTCCCCCGGGATACGTCGGATACGACGAAGGCGGCCAGCTCACCGAGGCGGTGCGCCGCCGGCCGTACTCGGTCGTCCTGCTCGACGAGGTCGAGAAGGCCCACCCCGACGTGTTCAACGTACTGCTCCAGCTGCTCGACGACGGCCGGCTCACCGACGGGCAGGGACGCACCGTCGACTTCACCAACACCGTGCTCATCATGACGAGCAACCTCGGGGCCGGTGCGGAAGAAGCCGTCGTGATGACTGCGGTGCACAACCACTTCAAGCCCGAGTTCCTCAACCGCATCGACGAGATCGTGTTCTTCCACCGTCTCGACGAGGGCCACATCGAGCGCATCGTCGAGATCCAGGTCGAGCACCTGCGGTCCCGGATGATGGAGCGGAACCTCGCGCTCGAGCTCACCGATGCGGCGCTCGCGCACGTCGCGACGGTCGGCTACGACCCCGACTTCGGTGCCCGCCCGCTCAAGCGGGTGCTCCAGAAGGAGGTCGCGGACCCGATCGCGCTCGCGCTGCTGAAGGGCGACTTCCAGGAGGGCGACACCGTGCTGGTCGACGCAACGGCCGACGGCACCCTCACCTTCAACCGGAACGAACCGGTCGCCGTCTAGGACTCGACGCGCTCGGTGCGCGTGCCTACGCGAGCACGTCCTTGTGGCGGAACCACCACCACGCGTTCCCGCAGAAGACGAGGATGAACGGGATCGGGAGCAGCAGGCCCGAGTACCGCTTCGTGAGGTGTCGGACCTCGATGACGGAGGTCAGGTCGCTTGCGCCCTATCGACCGACGTACCCCGCCCTTCGGGCAGGGACCCGACTACCCTGCCTCCACCGTGACTGCTCTCGCGGCCTTCGTTGGCCGCACTCGCGCCGCTCCGGGGGACCCGTGCCCGGCACGGTGATCGTGGGCACCCAGTGGGGTGACGAGGGCAAGGGTCGGTTCACCGACTACCTCGCCAAGGAGAGCGCGCTCTGCGTGCGCTACCAGGGTGGTCATAACGCGGGCCACACCCTGGTCGTCGACGGCGAGGTCTTCGCGCTGCAACTGGTGCCGAGCGGCGTGCTGTACCCGCACGTCACGCCGGTGATCGGCAACGGCGTCGTGATCGATCCCGCCGTACTCCTGGCCGAGATCGACATGCTCGAGGCCAAGCACATCGACACTTCGAACCTGCAGATCTCGGGCAACGCGCACCTGATCATGCCGTATCACCAGGAGCTCGACCGGGTGACCGAGCGCTTCCTCGGGAAGAACAAGCTCGGCACCACCAAGCGCGGGATCGGCCCCGCGTACGCCGACAAGGCTTTGCGTGTCGGGATCCGCGTCCAGGACCTGCTCGACCCCAAGATCTTCCGGGAGAAGCTCGACCTCGCGTTGCGCGAGAAGAACGGTGTGCTCGCGAAGGTCTATAACCGCCTCCCACTCGACGCCGACGAGATCTGCGACACCTACCTCGCGATGGTGCCGCGCCTCGAGCCGCTCATCGCCGACACGGTGCACCTGGTGCACGACGCGCTCGACGCGGGCCAGCACGTGCTCTTCGAGGGCGCCCAGGCGACGTATCTCGATCTCGATCACGGGACGTACCCGTTCGTCACGTCGTCGAACCCGGTTGCGGGGGGCGTTGGTACCGGTGCCGGGGTCGGCCCGCTCGCCATCGACCGCGTGATCGGGGTGGCCAAGGCCTACGTCACGCGCGTCGGGAGTGGACCGTTCCCCACCGAGCTGTTCGACGGTGACGACGTGGGTGAGCTGCTCGTCGAGCGCGGCGCTGAGTTCGGGACGAACACGGGGCGGAGGCGTCGTCCAGGTTGGCTCGACGCCGTGATGCTGCGACACGCGGTCCGGCTCAACACGTGTACCGAGATCGCGATGACCAAGCTCGACGTGCTCGCCGCGCTTCCGGAGATCAAGGTGTGCGTCGCGTACCTGGGGGAAGACGGCACCCGATACGAGCACGTCCCCTACCACCAGTCGGTCCTGCACAAGGTGAAGCCTGTCTACGAGACACTGCCCGGCTGGAAGTGCGAGATCGACCGGGTGGAGCGCTTCGACGACCTGCCCGCCGAGGCGCGGGACTTCGTGCGGTTCGTCCAGGAGCTCGCGGGCGTGCCGATCACCTTCATCGGGGTCGGACCCGGGCGCGAGCAGACGGTCGTCCTCCCCCGCGCGGCATGACTGTCCCGCAGGGAGCGAGCCAGGCGTGACCGGCTCGCAGCGAGCGAGCGAGAGATGAAGGCGCTGGTCATCGGCGGGGGCGGTCGTGAGCACGCGCTCGTCTGGGGCCTGGCGCGGAGCGCATCGGTGACCGAGGTGTTCGCCGCTCCCGGGAACCCGGGGATCGAGTCGCTCGCGCGTTGTGTCCCGGTCGACGTCAAGGATCCGGACGCGATCGCCGGCGTCGCCGATGCCGTTGATGCCGACCTCGTCGTCGTGGGACCGGAGGAGCCGCTGGTACGGGGTGCCGTCGACGCGGTCACCGCTCGCGGTCGTCTCGCCTTCGGCCCGAGCGCATCCGGTGCTCAGCTGGAGGGTTCGAAGCGTTGGATGAAGGAGCTGCTTGCCGGCGCGGGGGTCCCCACCGCGGCCCACGCCAGCTTCGGTGTCGGTAACGAGGACGCCGCCCTCGCGTTCCTCGAGACGCTCGACCGGCTCTACGTGATCAAGACCGACGGGCTCGCCGCAGGCAAGGGCGTCGTCGTGACCGAGTCGATCGACGAAGCGGCCGACGCGGTGCGCGCGTACCTCTCGGGCGAGGCGTTCGGCGATGCGGGTCGCACCGTCGTGATCGAGGAGGGGTTGCGCGGCCCGGAGCTCTCGCTTCTGGTCGTGTGCAACGGCGACGCGGACGCGGCGGTGCCCCTTGCTCCCGCCCAGGACTTCAAGCGCATCGGCGACGGTGACACCGGTCCGAACACGGGAGGGATGGGTGCGTACTCTCCGGTCCCCGCCGCCGGTCCCCATCTGATCGAGCAAGTGATGGCGACGTCCGTCTTGCCGACGCTGCACGCGCTCGAGCGCGAAGGAGTCTCGTACCGCGGAGTGCTCTACGCGGGGCTCATGCTCACCCCTGACGGCCCGAAGGTGATCGAGTACAACGTGCGCTTCGGCGATCCCGAGTGTGAGGTCATCATCCCTCGGCTCTCGAACGACCTCGGAGAGCTGTGCCGCGCTTCGGCGTCCGGTGACCCGCTCCCCGCCATCGGATTCTCCGATGAGGCACGGGTCACCGTCGTGTTGGCGAGCGAGCACTACCCGGCGACCCCGCGCACCGGTGACGTGATCTCGGGGCTCGACGCGGCAGAGCGGCGCGATGACGTGCTGGTGTTCCACGCGGGGACGGCACGTGCGCCCGACGGATCGATCGTCACCGCCGGTGGCCGAGTGCTCGCCGTGACCGGTACCGGTGCCACGATCGACCACGCCCGCGCCGCGGCGTACGACGCGGCGGCCGGCATCAGCTGGCCGGGGATGCAGTACCGGAGCGACATCGCCCGGGACGCGGCCGCGGGCTGAGAAGTCCGCTCGCTACCAGCGGCTGTTCGGGTGGTTCATCGTGCGGTTCATCCCCACGATCCCTTGCCGGCGGAGGCCCGGCGCGCGGACGCCGGCGGCGACGAGTGCGCAGCCGACACACCGCGTGGGCATGCGCTTACGGAGGGGCGGCACGAGGCACTCGCCGCAGAACAGCTCGTGGCAGTCGTCGCAACTGCCGACGGCGCGTTCGGTGAAGTGCTTGGCGCAGACGCCCACGAAGGCATCCGGCTCGGCGGCCACAGTCTCAGCCCCTCCTCGTGAAAGACGACTCGACGGTCTCCCGGCGAGCATCGGCTCTACCGCCGGCGCTCGACGCCCGTAGAGTGTCGGCAGGGAGGGAACCGCGCTTGATCCCCCGATATGCACTGTCGCCCATGGCGGAGTTGTTCGCCGACGAGGCTCGGTACGGCACCTGGCTCGAGGTCGAGATCCTCGCCGTCGAGGCCCAGGCGAAGCTCGGCGTGGTCCCGCCGGCCGCCGCCGTCGCGATCCGCGAGCGGGCCGCCTTCGATGTCGCCGAGATCGAGGAGCGGGAGCGTGTCACCGAGCACGACGTGGCCGCATTCGTCGACGTGGTGCAAGAGCGCGTTGGTACCCCGCACGGCGCCTGGGTGCACCACGGGCTCACCTCGAGCGACGTCGTCGACACGGCGCTCTCGGTCACGCTCGTGCGGGCCTGTGACCTCCTCCTTCCCGCGGTCGACGCGCTTGGCGCGTCGATCTCAGCGCGCGCACACGAGTTCCGCTCGACGCCGATGGTCGGGCGTACCCACGGCATCCACGCGGAGCCCACGACCTTCGGGGCGAAGCTCGCACTCTGGGCGCTGGCCGTGCGGCGCGACCGCGTCCGCCTCGAACGTGCGCGCGAAGCGATCGCCGTCGGAAAGCTCTCGGGCGCGGTCGGTACCTACTCGAACGTCGATCCTGCGGTCGAGGCGTTCGTGTGCGACCAACTCGGCCTGAGTCCCGTTCCGGCCACCCAGGTGCTCGCTCGCGACCGTCACGCCGAGTTGCTCTACGCGTGCGCGTCCCTGGGCGCCACCGTCGAGTCGTGCGCCCTCGAGATCCGCCACCTCCAGCGCACCGAGGTTCGCGAAGCCGAGGAGCCGTTCCGTGCCGGCGCACAGAAGGGCTCGAGTGCGATGCCCCACAAGCGGAATCCGGTGAAGTGCGAGCAGCTCTGCGGGCTTGCCCGCGTCCTTCGAGCCAATCTGGCCGCCGGGCTCGAGAACGTCGCTCTGTGGCACGAGCGCGACATCTCGCACTCGTCGGTCGAACGCATCGTCCTGCCCGACTCGTTGCTGCTCGCCTACTACATGGCGGTCAAGTTCAGGGCGGTGGTCGAGGGGATGGTCGCCTATCCCGAACGCATGCGCGAGAACCTCGACGCGTCGCACGGGCTCGTGTTCAGTCAACCTGTCCTGCTCGCCCTGGTCGAAGCGGGTCTCACGCGCGACGACGCGTATCGCCTCGTGCAGCGCAATGCTATGCAGACCTGGGAGGAGCGTCGTGCGTTTCTCGACGTGCTCCGATCCGATCCTGAGGTCGTCGGCGTCCTCGGCGACGACGCCCTCGTCGCGTGTTTCGATCTGGATCGTGCACTCCTGAACGCCGGCCGCGCGATCGACCTGCTCGACGACCCTGTGGTCACGTGACGCGCATCGGCCTCCCGCACCACTCGACGGGGAAGGTGCGCGACCTCTACGAGGTGGACTACGACCGGATGCTCATCGTGGCATCCGACCGCATCTCGGTCTTCGATGTCGTGCTGGGCGACGAGATCCCCGACAAGGGGCGAGCGCTGACCGCGCTGTCGACGTTTTGGCTCGAACAGACCGGGGCGATCTGGCCGAACCATCTCGTGTCGTCGGACCCGACGGACTTCCCGGAGACTGCGGGCCCGGATGTGTCGGGTCGGGCGATGCTCGTCCGCGCGGCGCGTCCGATCCGACTCGAGTGCATCGCGCGCGGATACCTCTTCGGTTCCGCCTGGTCGGAGTACGAGGCCGCCGGCACGGTCGGCGGGCGCCCGATGCCCGATGGACTGCGACAAGCCGAGATGCTGCCGGAGCCCGTCTTCACCACGACGACGAAGGCCGAAGCCGGGCACGACGAACCGTTGGCGGAGGGCGAGGCTGCGGCGTTGGTGGGCGCCGACGTCTACGACCAGGTGCGCGAAGCCACGCTCGCGATCTACCGGCACGCCGCGGCGCACGCTTCGACGTGTGGCTTGATCCTGGCCGACACGAAGCTCGAGTTCGGCACGATCGACAACACGGTCCTGGTCATCGACGAGATGTGCACGTCGGACTCGTCGCGATACTGGCCGGCCGACGAGTACGCGGTCGGTGGCTCACCGCCGTCGTTCGACAAGCAGTTCGTCCGCGACCATTACCTGCGCATCGGGTGGGACCAGACACCACCGGCGCCCCCGCTCCCGGAAGCGGTCATCGACGGGACGCGGGCTCGGTACGTCGAGGCCTACGAGATGCTCACGAACCGGAGCTTCGACGAGTGGTACGGGGTCGACGAGTGACGCACGGGACCTCGGTACGATCGAGGTCGTGAAGTTCGAGGCACGCGTCGAAGTCAGTCATCTGCCCGGCGTCCTCGATCCACAGGGTGCCACGGTGGAGCGCGCGCTCCCCGCCCTCGGGTACCGCAACGTCTCCGAGATCCGTATCGGGAAGGCGATCCGTCTTGTCGTGGAAGCGCCCGACGAGACCGCGGCGCACGCCCAGGTCGAAGAGATGTGCGAGCGTCTCCTCGCCAATCCCGTGATCGAGGCCTACGAGATCGAGATCTGTCGGGAAGACCCCGGCTCGTGAGTGCTCGCGTCGCCGTCGTGTTGTTCCCGGGGTCGAACTGCGAGCTCGACGTGGCGCGGTCGATCGAGCACCTCGGCGGTACGGCCGAGATCGTCTTCCATGGCGAGACCGACCTGCGAGGCGCGGACGCCGTCGTGATCCCCGGCGGCTTCGCGCACGGCGACTACCTGCGAACCGGCGCGATCGCCCGGTTCTCGCCGGTCATGGAAGCCGTGGCGGCCCATGCCCGAGCCGGCGGCCCCGTGGTCGGCATCTGCAACGGCTTTCAGATCCTGACCGAAGCGGGTCTCCTCCCGGGCGCATTGCAGAAGAACGCAGGCCTCAGGTTTCTCTGCGACGTGGTGGAGGTCCGAGTGGTGAGCACCCGCTCGGCGCTCACGTGCTCGGCGGAGCGCGGTGCGGTGCTGCGCATCCCGATCAACCACTTCGAGGGCAACTACACCTGTGACGCCGCGACGCTCGAGCGACTCCAGGCGCAAGACCGGGTGGTGATGCGCTACGTCGACAACCCCAACGGGTCGCTCGACGACATTGCAGGGATCTGCAACGAGGCGGGCAACGTGGTTGGGCTGATGCCCCACCCGGAACGCGCGTCCGAGGCGATCCTGGGCTCCGTCGACGGTGTCGTGCTGCTCCGATCGCTGCTCGACGCCGCGACGAAGGGCGTCAGGCTCCCCGGTTGATCCCGGCCCGCTTCAGCACATCGGCCGGCACGCCGAGCTCGCGCCACGTCGCGTACGCGATGCCCTTGCTCTCGCCGTAGGCCTTTGCCGACCGAGCGAAGCCGGCTTCGAGCGCCGAAAGGTCGACGGTCGGTGCCGACTTCGACTCGAGCTCGGCCTGGAGGTCGCGTCGTTCCTGGATGAGCTGCAGGCGCCGCAGGGACGATGCGTCGGGGAGCGCCTGCTCGATCGCCGCGAGCCGATGGCGGATGGTGTCCGGGGTGCGTTGGCGACCGCGCCGGGGTCGGTGCTGCTCGAGTGCGTCGAGGTAGGACTTCACGGCCCGGCCCTGGTCCCGGCCTGCCTTCATGGCTGCTTTGTGTTCGGCGGTCATCGTCTTGGGTGCCATGGAGACCTCACCTCTGTGGAGAAATGCCTGATATTGGGAAATGCCTGATTATGGGGAAATAGCGGACGAACCATTTCAGGATATCGAACCCGATCCATTGGTCGAAATCAACCCGTCGATAGGCTCGCCGTGTGGCCCCGTCTGCGACCCCCGTCCACCGACAGCTGGGCCTCACTGACGATGAGCTCGCCGAGATCGTGGTACTGCTCGCGCGGGAGCCGTCGGAGCTCGAGCTCGCGATGTACGCGGTGATGTGGTCGGAGCACTGCTCGTACAAGTCGTCGAAGCTCTACCTCGGTCGTTTCCCGACGGAGGCGCCCTGGGTGATGGTGGGTCCCGGCGAGGGCGCCGGGGTCATCGACATCGGCGACGGCCTCGCAATCGCGGTTCGCATCGAGAGTCACAACCACCCCTCAGCGGTCGAGCCCTACCAGGGGGCCGCGACCGGCGTCGGCGGGATCATCCGCGACATCTTCTCCATGGGTGCGCGACCCATCGCGCTCATGGACCCGCTGCGCTTCGGCTCGCTCGACGACGCACGAACCCGGTACCTCTTCGAGGGTGTCGTCTCCGGGATCAGCGGCTACGGCAACGCGGTCGGTGTACCGACCGTCGGTGGCGAGGTCGTCTTCGACGACTGCTACCGCGACAACCCGCTGGTCAACGTCCTCTGTCTCGGGCTGCTCCCCAAGGAGCGCCTCGTCCTCGCACGCGCGGAAGGGGTCGACAACCTCGCCGTGCTGCTCGGGTCGGCCACCGGCCGCGATGGGATCGGCGGTGCGAGCGTGCTGGCCTCGGCGGGGTTCGAGGACGGTTCGGAGACGAAGCGGCCGTCGGTCCAGGTCGGCGACCCGTTCGAGGAGAAGCGGCTCATCGAGGCGTGTCTCGAGCTCCTCGACGCGGGACTCGCGATCGGTGTGCAGGACCTTGGTGCGGCAGGGCTCTCGTGTGCCGCGTCGGAGACGGCGGCGAAGACGGGCGCGGGCATGGACGTCGACGTGGCGCGCGTCGCCAACCGCGAGCCGGGGATGAACCCGGTCGAGGTGCTCACCTCCGAGAGCCAGGAGCGGATGCTCGCGATCGTCGAGCCCCCGAACCTCGACGCGGTGCTCGCGCTCGCCGCTCGTTGGGAGGTGCGGGCGACGGTCGTCGGCCGGGTCACCGACACCGGACGCTTCCGTGTGTTCGACGGCCTCTTCGATGCCATAGGCGTTCCCGGGTCGAACCCGGATCCTCCCCACGGCGACGCTCCGATCCAGGTGTCGTCGGACCGCGCGCCGGACGCCGACATCCCGTGTGATTCGCTCGGCGATGGGCCGGTGTACCGGCGACCGCTCGCCCGACCGGCGACCCAGGACGCGCTCGTCGCCGATGACCCGGCACCGCTGCTGCTGGCCCGGTTCCCGGACGGCATGGACCTCTCGGGCGAACTGCTCGCGTTGCTCGCGACACCGACGATCGCGGACAAATCCTGGGTGTGGCGCCAGTACGACCACCAGCTGTTCCTGAACACCGTCGTCGGGCCGGGCGGTGACGCGACGGTGCTGCGCCTCCCGGGGACGGCCCGCGGCCTGGCCCTCTCCACCGACGGCAAGGCGCGCTTCTGCCGTCTGGATCCGCGAACCGGCGCCCGGCTCGTGGTGCTCGAAGCCGCGCGCAACGTCGCCTGCTCCGGGGCCGAATCCCGAGCGCTCGTGAACTGCCTGAACTTCGGCAACCCCGAGCATCCGGAGGTGATGTGGCAGTTCTCGGAGACGGTCGAAGGGATGAGCGAGGCGTGTCGCGCGCTCGGCATCCCCGTCGTGGGTGGCAACGTCAGCTTCTACAACGAGTCTCGCGGCACCGACATCGATCCGACACCGGTCGTGGGTGTGGTGGGCCTGATCGACGAGCTGACTGCTGCGCCCCCCGGCGTCGCGTTCGAGCCCGGCCACCACGTCGTGACGCTCGGGACGACCCGGGTCGAGCTGGGCGGGTCGGAGTGGGCGTTCACGGTGCACGGTCTCGACGGCGGCCCCGCACCGACGGCAGACCTGGAAGCAGCGCGATACCTCCACGACCTCGTGCGCGACGTCGTCGGCGACCGCCTCGTCGCGTCGGTGCACGACGCGTCCGACGGAGGGCTGGCGGTCACGTTGGTCGAGATGGCGATCGCAGGGAGCTGTGGGTTCGCGGTCGCCCCCGAGCCCGGGATACCGGTCGCGGCGTGGTGCTTCGGCGAGTCGACGTCGCGCGTCGTGGTGAGCGTCGACTCGGGACGGCTCGACGAGCTGCTGTTGCGTGCACGTGACGCCGGCGTGCCTGCCCGAGACTGCGGGATGACGGGGGGCTCGCGGGTGGTGATCGACGGCGCGTGCGACCTGGCACTGGACGCGGCGACCGCCGCCTGGCGTGACGCGATCCCTTCACGTGTCGGCGCCGACGTCCCTCCCAGCAGCTGAGCGCGTCGTCGCTCGCTCAGGGCTCCGACGGGTGCCGTGGATCGTGGGCGACGACGCCCCGGTCTTCCAGGAACGAGAGCACCTGCGCCGCGGACGCTGCGGCGTCGCGCCCGTGCGTCGGTACGCGGAGCTCGGGCGCGTATGGGGTCTGGTACGCGTCGTCGGAGCGGCCCGCGCGCTCGGCGCACACCTCGGTTGGGGCGTCGAGGAAGACCTCGACGAATTCGGGGACCGATCCACGCAGCAGCTCGCGGTCGTCGCGTGAGGGAACGGGGACGGCGACGACTGTGGGGACCCCGTTGGTGGTGAGGAGGGTGCAGCACCACGCGAGTACGTCTGGTCCGTCGACGAGGCGCCCCTTGACGCCCGCCTCGTCGAGCAGAGCCGCGGGAAGCCCGCGTTGGAGCAGCTCCGCCACGAGCGCCGTGGCGATGGTGCGCTTGCCCGCACCGGCCCGGCCCGTGAGGCATACGCACGCGGCCGTCGTCACCTCCCGAACCTATTCCCCGCGGACCGCGAGCGCGACCAAAGGGCCGGAGCAGCCGAGCGCAGCAAGCCCGACCAGAAGTGGGATACTGGTGGTGCGATGGAGCCCCAGATCGGCCATGCGTGCGGCGTCTTCGGCGCCTACGCCCCCGGGCAGCCGGTGGCGAACCTGTCGTACCTCGGTCTGTACGCGCTCCAGCATCGTGGTCAGGAGTCGGCCGGCATAGCGGTGAGTGACGGCGAGACGATCACCGTCGTCAAGGACATGGGCCTCGTCACCCAGGTGTTCGACGAGCGTCGGCTCGCACCACTCACCGGGCACCTCGCGATCGGCCACAACCGATACTCCACGACCGGTTCGAGCACGTGGCGCAACGCGCAGCCGGTCTATCGATCGGTGGGCGGCGACGCCGGCTTCGCGCTCGGGCACAACGGCAACCTCACCAACACGGTCGAGCTCGCGGAGACGCTCGGGATGCTCCCGGGGCTGGCGGTGCCTGCGACCGACGTGGACTCCACCACCGACTCCGCGCTCATCGCGGAGCTCGTCGCGAACGAGTACCCGTCGGAGCCGCGCTCGGACGGGCGCGACCTCGAGGTCGCGCTCGAGCGTGTGCTTCCGCGCCTCGCCGGTGGGTTCTCGCTCGTCCTGATGGACGACGCTCGGCTCATTGGCGTGCGCGACCGCCACGGGTTCTGGCCGCTCGTGCTCGGCCGTGTCGAGGGCGGTTGGGTGCTCGCGAGCGAGACTGCCGCGCTCGACATCGTCGGAGCGCACTTCGTGCGCGAGGTCGAGCCCGGCGAGATGATCGTGATCGACGCGACGGGGATGCGCGAGCATCGATTCGCCGAGCCTGATCCCAAGCTGTGCCTGTTCGAGTTCGTCTACTTCGCTCGACCCGACACCTACCTCTTCGGCCGGAGCGTGCACGCCGCACGCCAGCGCATGGGGGAGGAGCTGGCTCGTCAGGCGCCGGTCGACGCCGATATGGTGATGCCGGTGCCCGAATCGGGCATCCCGGCCGCCCAGGGATACGCGCGCGCCGCCGGCATCCCCTACGGCGACGGCCTGGTGAAGAACCGCTACGTCGGGCGCACCTTCATCCAGCCGAACCAGCAGCTGCGCGCGGGCGGCGTGCGACTCAAGCTGAACCCGTTGCCCGAGAACATCCGGGGCAAGCGCCTGATCGTGGTCGACGACTCGATCGTGCGCGGCACGACCACCCGACAGGTCGTAGCGATGCTGCGCGAAGCGGGGGCGGCCGAGGTGCACTTCCGAGTGTCGTCACCGCCGTACCGCTGGCCCTGCTACTACGGGATGGACACCGGGCGACGGTCCGAGCTGCTCGCGGCCGACCTCTCGGTCGGCGAGATCGCCGACTTCCTCAAGGTGGACTCCCTCGGGTACCTCGACCTCGATCGGCTCGTGAACGCGACCGGCGTCGCGGGCGGCTCGTTCTGCACCGCGTGCCTGTCGGGCCACTATCCTGTCCCGGTCCCCGAGCTCGCCGACGCGAAGCTCGCGCTCGAGCAGGCCGACGGTGAGGGCGCGACGGCTTCCGCGGTGACGGTGCCCGAACCGGATCGCGCGTGAGTCGCAAGCGGGATGTGGGTCGCCGCCAGAATTCGGGGCGCGGACAGAATCCGGGGCGCGGACAGGATCCGGGTCGCGAACAGGGTTCGCCTCGCCTGACGTACGCCGACGCGTGAGTCGACATCGCGGCGGGCGAGAAGGCGGTCCAGCTCATCAAGGCGCACGTCCGCTCGACGTTTCGTCCCGAGGTGGTCGGCGACATCGGCGGCTTCGGGGGTCTCTTCTCGCTCGGTCGTCTCGACTACCGCGAGCCGCTGCTGGTCGCGTCGACCGACGGTGTCGGCACCAAGTCCGTGATCGCGGGGGCTCTCGGGCGGTTCGAGACGATCGGGCTCGATGTCGTCGCGATGTGCGTCGACGACATCGCGACCTGCGGGGCCGAGCCGCTCTTCTTCCTCGACTACATCTCCGTGGGCAAGTTGGTCCCTGATCACATCGACCAGATCGTGGCCGGCGTCGCTGCGGGCTGTCGCGAGGCAGGCTGCGCGCTCCTCGGCGGCGAGATGTCCGAGCACCCCGGCGTGATGGACGAGGGCGAGTTCGATCTCGTGGGGTTCGCCGTCGGCGTCGTCGAGCGGTCCGAGATCCTGCCCAGCGGGGTGCAGGCCGGCGACTGTCTGATCGGTCTCTCCAGTCCGGGGCTTCGATCCAACGGCTACTCGTTGGCTCGAAACGCGTTCGGTCGCGCCGGCAGATCGCTCGACGGCCCGGCATGGCGGGGTGCACGCCACTCGCTCGGCGCAGAGCTGTTGCGGCCGAGCGTCATCTACGCGCCGTCCCTCGCGCACCTGCGCAAGCACCTCGAGGTACACGCCTTCGCCCACATCACGGGAGGTGGCATTCCGGGGAACCTCGTGCGAGCGCTGCCCCACGACTGCGACGCAGTCGTGCACCGCGGTCGGTGGGAGGAACCGCGGATCTTCTCGGTGATCCAGGCCGCCGGTGACGTCGGCGACCAAGAGATGGAGAGCGTGTTCAACCTGGGTGTGGGGATGGTCGCGATCGTCGCGGCCGGTGACGCGCACGGCGCCCTCGACGGGATCCGCGCCGCCGGTCATGAGGCGTGGCAGATCGGCGAGGTTGTCGACGGCCACGGGCGTGTGCTCGTCGACCGGTCGTGAGCTCGACGGGTGACGAGCCGCTCGAGCCGGACGGGCTCCTCACGCCGGCGGAGGTCGCGAAGCTGTTCCGTGTCGACCCCAAGACCGTCACGCGCTGGCACCGTTCCGGAAAGATCTCGGCGATCCGCACGCTCGGTGGGCATCGCCGATTCTACGAGAGCGAGATCCGGCGCTTGCTCGACGAGAGCGGTGAGCGCGCGGACCCGTGAGCTCGGTGGCCGGGACCGGCGTCGATCCGGTGACCTCGCGCTTTTCAGGCGCGCGCTCTGCCAACTGAGCTACCCGGCCGGGCAATGGGCGGCGAGCATGTCGTCGCCCGAGCGGTCCTGACGGGATTTGAACCCGCGGCCTCCGCCTTGACAGGGCGGCGTGCACTCCAAACTGCACCACAGGACCTTATGCAGCGGCTTCGCCGCTGATTTGTCTGCAGCAGCATCGCCGCCGATTTGTCGACGGCGTGCCGTCGGTGCCCCCAGGGGAATTCGAATCCCCGTTACCGCCTTGAAAGGGCGGCGTCCTGGGCCACTGGACGATGGGGGCCGGTGCTTTCCCCTTGCGGGAGCGACTCATCGTAGCAAGCGGCTCTGGCGGGCCGGCGCGATCAGCGCACGATCGCACGATCGCACGACCGGTGGCTCGCTCAATTGGACTGGCAGGCCTTCTGGAAGATCGCCGCGGGCACAGCGCCATTGTCGCAGTACACGCCCTGGTCGACGGCTTGCCAGGCGGTGCCGTTCCAGCGCAACAGGACCGTGACCGGCGCACCGTTGGGGGCGGCGGTGCTCGTGACCGTCGGCGTCGCGACCGCCCAGGTGATCGCGCAGGAGAACGCGTTGAGCTTCACGAGCTGCTCACCGGCAAGGAGGCTCGAGGTGACGACCGGTCGGATCGCGGCATCGGTGCACGGCGGTGTCGCGGGGCCCGGCGCCGGCGGCTTCGGCGGCGCCGGCGGCGCCGGCCCGACCGGGCAGCGGGGCGTGCCGGTGGCCGCGGCGTTGGTGAGTGCCGCGCGCGTCAGAGGGCCCACGATCCCGTCGACGGCGATGCCGGACGCAGCCTGGAACCGGCGGATGGCACCGAGCGTGTCGGGACCCAGGGTTCCGTCGAGCGGTCCCGCCTCGCAGCCCAGCGTGTTGAGCTCGCGCTGCACGTCGAGCACGTCGTTGCCGTCGGCTCCGGCGGACGCCGATCGTGCGTCGGCCTTCGTGCTGGCGCTCGTGTTCACGGCGCCGTCGTCGCCCCCACTGCACGCGGCCGCGAGCAGTGCCATGGACAGCACGATGACGCCGAGCCGTCGGGTCGTTGCGTGCGACGTCATCGGTGCTCCTCTCCGCGGGGTTGTCGACGTCGGACACTACCGTCATGGAGCCGGGTCGCTAGCTCAACCGGCAGAGCAACGGGCTTTTAACCCGTAGGTTCAGGGTTCGATCCCCTGGCGGCCCACACGGACAGCCGATGGAAAGGCTGATGTCGGGGCGCGGGACAAGGCCTGACGTCAGGCGCTGAGCGCCACGTCCAGGGGCGTGAGCTCGCGACCGAGCGCTTCGGCGACGGCCGCGTTCGTGATCTTGCCGGCGACGGTGTTCACGCCCTTGGCCAGCTCGGGATCGTCGGTTGCAGCCCCGGAGACACCTTTGGTCGCGAGCTCGCGCGCGTAGGGCAGGGTGGCGTTCGTGAGCGCGTAGGTCGACGTGTGGGGCACGGCACCGGGAATGTTCCCCACCGCGTAGTGCAGGACGCCGTGCAGCTCGTACACGGGATCGGCGTGTGTGGTCTCGCGGATCGACTCGATGCAGCCGCCCTGATCGACAGCGCAGTCGACGATCACGGCGCCCGGTTTCATCCCACGGACCATCGCGTCGGTGACGACGACCGGGGCCCGGCCGCCGGGTACGAGCACTGCCCCGATCACGAGATCGGCGTCGGCACAGGCGCGCTCGACTGCACCGACATTGCTGGCCAACGTGACGATGCGTCCCTGGTGGATCTGGTCGACCCAGCGCAGCCGGTCGAGGTTCTTGTCGAGGAGCAGCACCTCGGCTTCCATGCCCTGCGCGATCCAGGCCGCGTTCCACCCGACATTGCCGGCGCCGAGCACGACGACGCGCGCGGGCCGCACGCCCGGGACGCCGCCGAGCAGCACACCACGCCCGCCCTGCTCGCGTTCCAGGAAGTGAGCGCCGACCTGCGTCGCCATGCGTCCGGCGACTTCGCTCATCGGCGCGAGCAGGGGGAGCGCTCCCGACTCGAGCTGGACGGTCTCGTAGGCGACTCCGGTGACGCCGCGCTCGAGGAGCGCGTCGGCGACGCCCGGATACGCGGCGAGGTGCAGATAGGTGAAGAGCACCAGGCCGTCGCGCATGCGCGCGAACTCCTCTTCCTTCGGCTCCTTGACCTTCATCACGAGGTCGGCGCGTCCCCAGACATCGTCGGCGCCGGCGATGACCTCGGCGCCGGCCCGCCGGTAGTCGTCGTCCGCGATCGAGGAGTCGACTCCGGCTCCGGCCTCGACGAGGACGGGCACGCCGGCCGCCGCGAGCTCGTGCACCCCGTCGGGGGTGATCGCGACGCGGTGCTCGCCGTCCTTGACCTCGCGGGGAACGCCGACGGTGAGCGTGCTCATGGCGCTGCTCGGCGTCATCGGGCCTCCTCGGTCGCAGTTGTGCGGGGCCGCAGCGTGCCCACGCCTCGTGTCGCGCCGCGCGCCGTCTCCACCGGAGCCGCTCCGGCGGGGCCGAAACGTTCCCACGCCTCGGACAGCACCGTCCGCAGCGTCGCCTCGATGATGTCGAGCTCGGCGTCACCCGCGATGAGTGGTGGCGAGAGCTGGACCACCGGGTCGCCGCGGTCGTCGGCCCGGCAGATCAGCCCGAGCTCGTACAGGCGGGGCGAGAGGAAGGTGCGCAAGAGGTCTTCGGACTCGTCGTGGGTGAAGGACTCGGCCGTCTCCTGGTCCCGCACGAGCTCGATGGCAAGGAAGTACCCGGCGCCCCGCACGTCGCCGACGATCGGGATGTCACGCAGGCCTTCGAGGCGCTCGCGGAATCCAGCCTCGTGCCGGCGGACGTGGTCGAGGGTCCCTTCGTCCTCCATCGCGGCGATGTTGGCGAGGCCGACGGCACAGCTGACCGGATGACCACCGAACGTGATGCCGTGCAAGAACGATGACTTGCCCTCGAGGAATGGCTCGGCGAGGTGGTCACGACAGATGACCGCGCCGAGCGGCGAGTAGCCGCTCGTGAGTCCCTTCGCACACGTGATCATGTCGGGCAGGTAGTCGAAGCGCTCGGCCCCGAACCATTCGCCGAGCCGCCCGAAGGCGCAGATGACCTCATCCGACACGAGCAGCACGCCGTACTTGTCGCAGATCTCGCGAACGCGTTGGAAGTAGCCCTCGGGCGGGACGAAGCAGCCGCCCGCGTTCTGCACGGGCTCGAGATACACGGCCGCGACGGTCTCGGGTCCCTCCCAGAGGATGGCTTCCTCGATCGCGTCGGTGACGGCAAGCATGAACGCCTTCTCGTCGTCCGCCAGTGGGTGGCGGTAGCTGTTCGTGTTCACGACGTGGCTCGCGCCGGGCGTGAGCGGCTCGAACGGCGTCTTGAGGCCGGGAAGTCCGGTGATCGCGAGCGCACCGAGCGTCGTGCCGTGGTACGCGAGCTGGCGCGCGATCACCTTGTAGCGCTGGCCCTCACCGCGAGCACGGTGGTACTGGCGGGCGAGCTTCCACGCGGACTCGACGGCCTCGGACCCCCCCGTCGTGAAGAACACGCGGGTGAGGTCGCCCGGCGCGAGCTCGGCGAGCTTCGCGGCGAGCTCGATCGCGGGCGGGTGCGCGTACGTCCAGAGCGGGAAGTACTCGAGCGTCTCGGCCTGGCGCGCGGCCGCCTGGGCGAGGTCGTGGCGCCCGTGACCGAGTTGCACCGTGAACAGTCCTGACAGCCCGTCGAGGTACCGCTTGTCGTGGGCATCCCAGACGTAGCAGCCCTCGCCTCGCGTGATGATCGGGACCGCGTGGTCGTCGTAGGAACCGAGACGGCTGAAGTGCATCCAGAGATGGCGCCGGGCGAGCTGTTCGAGCTCGCCAGTGGTGCGGCCGGCGGTGTGCTCGGTCATCGGGTACCCCAGTTCATCGAGTGCCCCAGGCGTAGGTCTGCTTGTAGAGGCGGAGGTAGGTGAAGCTCTCGGTGCTGCGCACACCGGGGATGGCGCGGATCTCGTCGTTCAGGAGCCGCAGGAGGTGGTCGTCGTCTTCACACACGACTTCGACGAGCACGTCGAAGGAACCGCTCACGAGCACGACGTAGTCGATGTCGGCGATCTTCGCGATCGCGTCAGCGACCGCGCGCGTGTCGCCCTCGACGATGAGCCCGATCATCGCGATCCGCCGGAACCCGAGCGTCATCGGGTCGGTGACGGCGACGATCTGCGTGACCCCCGACTCGATGAGCCGCTGCACCCGCTGACGAACGGCGGCCTCGGACAGCCCGACCCGCTCGGCGAGCTTCGTGTAGGGCAGTCTCCCATCGCGCTGGAGGGCCTCGATGAGTGCCTTGTCGGTGTCGTCGATGACGACGGTCATCTCGGCCGATGGCTTCCCCATGACCACGACGATGGCACGGGGCTGTGGGCGTGCGCAAGGGAATCCGTCGTCGGAAGGGATCCAGATCACGGAATCCGGAGTGGATGTGGCCCCAGACCACGGATCGCGTATCGACCGGCAGCTCTCCGGCGACTGTGAACCGATCGTCGAGCCGGCCGTCCCTCCGTCGGGCCCTCCGTAGGATGGGCCACCGTGCCCGCACCCTTTTCCGCTCCGTCAGCCGCTCGGATCGGGCCCGGGTTTCGTGAGGCGCCGCTGTGGCACACGGGCGTGGTCCTGCCCGACGCGGTCCGCGAGCCGACAGCTGTCCCCGGCGACGCGGACGTGCTCGTCGTCGGCGGGGGGTACTGCGGGGTCGTGGCGGCGGCCGAGCTCGCACGGCGCGGTCGACGTGTCGTGCTCGTCGAGGCCGACGCGCTCGGGACCGGCGCCAGCACGCGCAACGGCGGCATGGTGATCCCGGAGCTCAAGCACGGACCCCGCCACCTCACCAGGCGCTACGGACCGATCGGCGGCGAGCTGGTGGAGGCGGTCTTCGACGCGTTCGCGCTCGTGGAGCGGCTCGTCGAAGAGTGGTCGATCGACTGTGACTACGAGCGGACCGGCGGTCTGCTGCTCGCTCACCACGAGGCCCAGGTCCCGGGGCTCATCGAGGAGCTGCGCGAGTGGCGCGACGATCTCGGCGAGGAGGCACGGTTCCTCTCGCGTGACGAGCTCCACACCGAGATCGGGACCGACGAGTACCACGGTGGCCTGCTCGTGGAGCGGACCGGTGGGCTGCAGCCGGCGAAGTACCACGCGGGGCTCGTCCGGCGCGCGCTCGAGTCGGGCGTCGACCTGCACGAACGAACCCGCGCGACGTCGATCGAACGACGCGCCGGCGGTGGCTTCCACGTGGTCACGACACGCGGCTCGGTGGATGCAGGAGAGGTGTTCGTCGCGACGAACGCCTACGCGGACGGCCTCGTGCCGGGGCTCCGCGAGCGCGTGGTCCCGATCGGCAGCTTCATCATCGCGACCGAGCCACTCGACCCCGATCTCGCCCGCGCGTGCATCCCGCACCGACGAATGGTCTACGACGCCAAGAACTTCCTCTTCTACTGGCGGCTCTCCCCCGACGGTCGCATGGTCTTCGGCGGCCGGACGAGCCTCGCGGCGACCACCGTCGCGAGTGCCCGCGAGGTGCTGTATCGGGAGCTGCTCCGGGTGCACCCCCAGCTCACCGGAGTCGCCCTGGAGTACGCGTGGGGCGGGGACGTCGCGATCACGATGGACCGCCTACCCCATTGCGGCCGCACGGCGATCCCCGGTGGGGGCAGCGTCGCGTTCGCGACCGGCTGCAACGGCACCGGCGTCGCGCTCGCGTCCTGGTTCGGCTTCCGGGCCGCGGCGTGGCTCAGTGGCGAGGAGCCGCCCCCGGCGTTCGCGCAGCTGGCGTTCCCGAAGGTCCCGTTGCACGCCTGGCGCGAGCGGTACCTGCCGGCGGTGGGCTGGTGGTTCCGCGCGCGTGACCGCGTCGGGCGCTAGCGCAGTGAGAACACGGCCTTGGGCTGGACATCGGTACGCGGGTTGACATCGAGGACGTTGGCCAGGCCCAGCTTGGTGAGGCCGAGGATGTCGGCCATCCGGAAGTGCGGGGGGCTGCCGGGCGGTGCGAGCGAGATGGAACCCCCGGCGTTCGCCACATCGGCTGCCAGCGCGTCGTACACGGGCACACCCATGCCGTGCACGAACGTCATTCCCGGATGAGCGACGAGGAACTCGACGAGGGACTTGCGGTCGTGGATGCTCGAAACGTCGAGACCGTCGCGGCCGGTGTAGGCCACGCCCGGGAACATGGTCATCGTCGGGCACATGTAGGCGATGTCGGCGGCTGCTACGGGCAAGACACTCGAGAACGCGACGTCGAACTTCTTGGCTCGAAGGCCCTCGGCAAGCACGGCGAACTCGGTGGAGTTCTTGGCCGGCCCGATCGGGAGTGACGCGTCGACCGGTACCCACTCCAAGGTGACCTTCGTGCCCCGGTGGTGCGCGTTGATTCGGCGCACGAGCTCGACCGCGAGGTCGGCTTCGAAGCCGACGTGTCTGCCCGACGCGTCGACGGTGTGGAGCGGAACCTCCGAAACGAAGCCGAGTCGGATGGTGCGTTTGCCGACCTTGCCCGCGGGCCACTTGGCGCATGACGACGGGTCGGGCGCCGGCTGCGTCACGCCGAGGTACCGGTGATGGAGCTTGGCGTAGGCGTTGCCCGACTTCGCGAACTCCCGGAACGCGGCCGACAGCAGCGCGTCGACATCGACGGTCGACTCGGCGGACGTCGTTGTGGGCGAGTCCTTGCGCGACGATTCGCCGGTGTCGGAACCTGAGGACGCAGCCGTGCCGAGTGTCAGCAGGAGCACCACGGCGACCCCGGCGCGCAACTGCGCGCCCTTCGGCGAGTGTCGCAAGTGTCCGCTCATCCCGAGCGGTGCGGATCGTCGGGGGTTGATACCGAGGCAGAGCATTCCGACGACCTCATCGGAACGACGCTACCCCGGGCTCCACGATCCGGTTCGCGAGCGCGTTCGGGTCCGTCACGACCGAGAGCCCCGAGGTCGCTTCGAGCCAGCCGCGGTTGGCCCGGTGGAGGGTCAGGGAGTCGTCGTAGCGGTTGAGCGCCACGACGACCGGCGCGAGCGTGCCGAACGCGTCGTGCGCGAGCCGTACCGCGTTGATGGTTCCGAGCCCGGCATCGGCCACGAGCACGACGAGGTCGGGAGCGAGTGCCGTCGCGAGCGCGATCGTGTCGCCGTCGTCGGCGAGGGGCGATCGGGGTCCGCCGGCGCTCTCGACGAACCCGACGTCGACGTCGGCCGGCCACGTGAGCTCGGTCATGAGGTCGGTGATGGAGAAGCCGGGGCGCCCGAGCGCCGCCGCCGCCATCGGCGGGGCCATCGACACCTCGTACGAGCGGTGTGGCGCGCACACCGTCGCCTCGTCCTCGCCGGTCGCGGCACCGAGCACGGCAGCGTCGGTCGTGGCGTCGTCCGGGTCGAACGATTGGGCGGGCTTGCGCGCGGCGACCGAGCGTCCCTGCGATCGCAGCGTGCGGGCCATCGCCGCCGACCACCAGGTCTTCCCGACCTCGGTGCTGGTGCCGCTGACGAGAACAAGCGCTCGCGGCCGGTTCGGGGTCATCGGATGAGCGTGGCGATGGCGCGTGCCAGCGCGTCGACCTGATCTTCGGTGTGCGCAGCCGAAAGGGCGATGCGTAGCCGCGACGTGCCGTCGGGCACGGTGGGCGGTCGGATCGCGGGCACGAGCATTCCCTGCTCGAGCAGTGCCGCCGACGCGTCGAGCGTCGCTTGCTCGTCGCCGAACACGACCGGGACGATCGGCGACGGATGGCCGGGCCGAAGGCGTTCGACATGGCTCCGCAGCCGGGCGCGCAAGGCGTCGCCCTCGGCCGACCGGACGACGGCGAGCGCGGCGAGCGCGGCGGCCGCGTCGGCGGGGGTGGACGCCGTCGTGAAGATGTATGGGCGTGCGTAGTTCACCAGGAGGTCGGTGAACACCTCAGGGCCTGCGGCGAACCCGCCGAGTGAGCCCAGGGTCTTCGAGAGCGTGCCGACGCGGATCACGTCCAGAGCGCCTGCCCCATGAGTCGGGAGGTCGGGCTCGGGGCCGAGCACGGCATGGGCTTCGTCGAGGACGAGGAGCGCGCCGCGCTGCTGGCAGACGCTGACGAGGTCGTCGACCGGCGCGAGGTCGCCGTCCATGGAGAAGACCGTGTCGGTCACGACGATTCCTCGTCGTGACCCGGCGCCGGCCAAGAGCTCATCGACGTGCTCGGGATCGACATGGCGCGCCACGGCAGTCTCGGCGCGGGCGAGTCGGCACCCGTCGATGATCGAAGCGTGGTTGAGCTCGTCCGACACGATCAGCGCATCCGGTCCGCCGAACGTCGACAGCACGCCAAGGTTGGCGGCGAACCCGGTGGGGAACAGCACCGACCGCTCCGCGCCCTTCCAGTCGGCGAGCGCCCGCTCGAGATTGGAGTGCACGGGACGCGAGCCGACGATGAGGCGGGCCGATCCGGAGCCCGCACCCCAACGCGCGAGCGCGGCTCCGGCGGCCGCGACGACCGCCGGGTGTTGCGTGAGGCCGAGGTAGTCGTTCGAAGCGAACGACACGACGGGTCGGCCGTCCGGGGAGAGCTTTCCCTCCACGCCGGCCGCATCGCGGTCGCGCGGCGCGCGCCAGCGCCCGGCCGACCGGATGTTCGCGGCCTCTCGCTCGGCCCACTCGTGCCAGGTCATGGCGCGGTTGCGTCGCTCGGGGAGTCGGGTCGACGCTTGCCCGATGCCAGAGCAGTCGCGGCGATCGCGTCGGCGAGGACGTCGACGATGCGCTCGACCTCGGCCGTGGTGATGGTGAGCGGGGGCATGAGCACGACGACGTCGCCGAGCGGCCGCAGCAACACGCCCCGTTGTACTGCGGCGGCACACACGAGGCGCCCCCACCGCGACTCACCCGCGGGCGGCGCGAGCTCGACGCCGCCCATCAGGCCCTGCAGACGAACCTCCCGCACCTCGGGGAGTGGGGCGACACGCGCACTCAGGAGTGAACGCAGCTCATCGGAGCGTGCACACACGTTGTCGAGGACGCGCCACTCGTCGAGCAGCTCGAGGTGACGGAGCGCGACCGCGCACGCCAGCGCGTTCCCGCTGTACGAATGACCGTGGTACAGCGTCTTCTCCGAAAGGTCGGGGCCGAGGAACGCGTCGAACACGGCGCCGCTGGCCACGGTTGCCGACTGGGCCATGTACCCGGCCGTCAATCCCTTCCCGAGCACCAGGAGATCCGGGCGCACGCCGCACTGCTCGGACGCGAACAGCGTGCCGGTACGTCCGAACCCGGTCGCGACCTCGTCGCAGATCAGGAGCACGTCATGGCGACGACACGCTTCCGCGACCATGGCGAACGCGCCGGCGGGCGCGAGCTGCATGCCTGCGGCACCCTGCACCAACGGCTCGACGATGACTGCGGCGAGTTCGTCCGCGTGCTCGGCGACCATCGCGGCCGCAGTCTCGAAGCACTGGGGATCGGCGAAGCCCGGTGCGCGCAGTACCGGGAATCGAAGCGGATCGAAGAGATCGGTGCCGAAGCCTCCGTCGCCCACCGACAGGGCCCCCACGGTGTCGCCGTGGTAGGCGCCACCGAATGCGAGGAAGGTCGTGCGGCCGGTGACGCCGCGGTTGACCCAGTACTGGAACGCGATCTTGAGGGCCTGCTCGACCGCCGCCGCCCCGTCGGACGCGAAGAGGAAGTGGGGATGCTCGACCGGGACCCGCTCGGCAAGTGCTTCCGCGAGCTCGATGACGACGCGGTTGCCGTTGCCGAGCATCGTCGAGTGCGCCCCGCGCTCGAGCTGGTCGCGCACGGCTTGGTCGAGCTCGGGCACGTGGTGACCGATCGTGTTCACCCAGAGGGACGAGATGGCGTCGAGGTAGCGATTCCCGTCGACATCGATCAGCTCGTGCCCCTCGGCTCGGTCGACGACGATCGGCGAGCTCTCCGCGTACGCCGACATCTGGGTGAACCCGTGCCACACCACGTCGGCGTCCCGCTTCGTCCAGACTGGGCCGTCGTCCACCGTGCCATGATGCCCCCTCGATGACACTGCGCGACAAGGCTGCGATCGTCGGTGTCGGTTCGACGCCGTACTACAAGCGCGGGCGTTCGCTCCCCCAGACGCCGTTCGAGATGGCGGGCAAGGCGATGCTCGCGGCGCTCGACGACGCCGGGCTGTCCGTCGCCGATGTCGACGGGCTCGCCCTGTACTCGTTCGGGCTCGGCGGCGACACGTCGCTGTTTGCCCAGGTGATGGGAGTTCCCGAGGTGCGCTTCACGGCCATGCTCACCGGTGGCGGTGGGGGCGCGGCGGGTTCGGTCGGCCTCGGCGCCGCCGCGATCGCGTCGGGCATGGCCACGTGCGTCGTGAGCCTCATGTCGCTCCAGCAGGCGGCCAGCCGCTTTGGTGCGTCGTACGCGCCGAAGGGCAAGCCCGGCGCGCAGTACTCGGCGCCACCGTCGCCCGAGGGCAACTTCATCCAGCCGGCCGGTCTGATGGGCCCGGGCCAGATGTTCGCGGTGCTCGCGCAGCGACACATGCATCTGTACGGCACGAAGCGCGAGCACTTCGCCGAGGTCGCGATCTCCACGCGCGAGAACGCGCGGCGTCGCGAGACGTCGATCATGCGCGACGAGCTCACGCTCGACGACTACTTCGATGCGCGCATGATTGCCGAACCGCTGTGCCTGTTCGACTTCTGTCTCGAGTGCGACGGCGCCGTCGCCGTGGTCACGACTACGGCGGAGCGGGCCAAGGACCTGCGCCACCCGCCGGCCTATGTGCGCGCGTCGGCGAACGGTGGCAACGGTCGGTGGGGTCAGGCGATCACCTGGATGGGGATGCCCGACGAGGAGTTCGCGTCGTCGGGTCACCGTCCGGTGGCCAAGCGCCTGTGGGACATGGCGGGCACCGGTCCCGCCGACGTCGACGTCGCTCTCCTGTACGACCACTTCTCGCCGATGGTCATCCTCCAGCTCGAGGATTACGGCTTCTGCGCCATCGGTGAGGGAGGCGACTTCGTTGCCGGCGGCAACATCCGGTGGCCGAGCGGTTCGCTGCCGGTGAACACGCACGGCGGCAACCTGTCGGAGGCCTACATCATCGGCATGACCCACGTGAGGGAAGGCGTCGAGCAGGTGCGCGGCACTGCGGTCAATCAGGTCGAGGGGGCGAAGGTCGCGCTGGTCACCGGGGGCCCCGCCTCGATCCCTGTCTCCTCGCTGCTCTTGTCGAGCGAGCCGGCATGACTGCCTCGGGTGACACCCTCGCCAAGCTTCCGCCCGCCGAGCTCATCAGCCTGACGCCGGACGTCTTCACGCAGCCGTTCTGGGACGCGGCGGTGGAGCACCGGCTCGTGGTCCCACGGTGCACGAGCTGTGGCACGTTCCGTCTCCCGCCGAGCGCGTTCTGCTGGAGCTGTCAGGCGCAGGAGGTCGAGTGGATCGAGCACGACGGGCGTGGTGCGGTCTACAGCTTCACCGTGATCCATCACCCGCTCCTGCCCGAGCTGGCCGACTCGGTTCCGTACGTGCCTGCGGTGGTCGAGCTTCCCGGGACGAACGGCTGTCGTCTCGTGGGGGCGCTCACCGACGTGAAGCTTGCCGACGTGCGCGTCGGGATGGGTGTCGGGCTGGTCTGGCGCGACGTACGTGAGGGCGAGACGGTGCCGACGTTCCGTCCGTCGGGATCGTGAGCGACACCTACGTGGGGGAACTGCGATGACCGCTCTCTCGGGCGCCAAGATCCTCGTGACCGGGCCGACGGGCCAGGTTGCGCTGCCGCTCACGCTGTCGCTCGCCGCGAAGAACGACGTGTGGGGTGTCGCGCGCTTCACCGACGCCGCCGCCCGCGAACGGCTCGAGACGGCCGGCGTGACGTGCGTCGGCGCGGACCTCGCGACCACCGACTTCGCCGAGCTCCCGACCGACTTCGACTACGTGCTCAACCTCGCGGTCGCCAAGGGCGGCGATGCCGACTGGGACCGCGACCTCGCGGCGAACGGCGAGTCGATCGCGCTCCTCATGGCGCGCACCACACCGAAGGCGTTCCTGCACTGCTCCTCGACTGCGGTGTACCAGCATGTCGGGCCGACGCACCCGCTGGTGGAGACCGACCCGCTCGGGGACAACCACCGCATGATGTTCCCGACGTACAGCCTGGCGAAGATCTCTGCCGAGGTCGTCGCCCGCGCCGCGGCGCGCGATCACGGTGTGCCGACGACGATCGCGCGCCTCAACGTTCCCTACGGCGACAACGGCGGTTGGCCCGGTTGGCACCTGGAGTTCATGAAGGCCGGTCATCCGATCACGCTCCACCCGCAGCGTCCGAACCTCTTCAATCCCATCCACGAGGACGACATCTTCGCGACGGTCCCGAGGTTGCTCGACGCCGCGAGTGTGCCCGCGACGATCGTCAACTGGGGTGGCGAGCCGGCGTCGATCGAGGAGTGGTGCGGGCTGATGGGTGAGCTCACCGGCCTCGTGCCGACGTTCGAGGAGACGCCGAACACGATCGGGAGCGTCTTCGTCGACCTCACCAAGATGCACGACATCGTGGGCGGCACCGAGGTGGGCTGGCGTGACGGGATCCGCCGGATGGTCGAGGCCCGCCATCCCGAGCTCCTGCACGGCTGATGCCCGCCACCCGGGCGATCGACGTCGACGGGCACGTCTTCGAGCCCGACGCGTTGTGGGAGGAGCACCTCCCACCGGAGTTCCACGACCGACGGCCCCGGCTCGTGCGCGACGAGCGGGGCACGACGCGCTACCAGCTCGACGGTCACCTGATCCCACGCGGCACCGGCAAGGGAGCGTGGGTTCCCGAGGGGATCATGGAGGCCTCGGCGCAGCGTGAGGGCGCCACCGACCCGCGCGCACGGCTCGCCGACATGGACACCGAGGGGATCGATGTCGCCGTGCTCTACGGCGCGATCAGCCTCGGGCTGTACGCACTGCGCGACCCGGAGCTGTCGATCGCCTGCTGCCGGGCCTACAACGACTGGCTGGCCGCGTACTGCTCCGTCGACCCGGCGCGTCTCAAGGGCACACCGGCGCTCCCGCTGCGCTCGATCCCCGATGCACTCGACGAGGCGCGCCGATGCGTGCGCGAGCTCGGGTTCGTGTCGCTCACCGTTCCGTGCGCGGTGGGCGATCGCAACCCCGACGATGCCGAGAACGACCCCCTGTACGCGCTCGCAGAGGAACTCGACGTGCCCGTCGGCTTCCACGCCGGCGGTACGCGCTTCGCGTACGGCCGCTTCGTCGATGCGTACGCGACGCTCCACGCGCTGGAGTTCCCGTACGACATCATGTTTGCCGCCGCGACCCTGGTGTGTGGCGGCGTGCTCGAGCGGTTCCCAAACTTGCGCGTCCTGCTGCTCGAGGCCGGCAGCGCGTGGGGCCCGTACATGTTCGAGCGCTTCGACGAGCACTGGGAGAAGCGGCCGCAGGAGATGCCGCACCTCACGAAGGCGCCGAGCGAGTACCTGGCCGACGGCCGGCTCGTCGTGTCGTGTGAGGCCGAGCGACACCTTCCCCACGCGTTGGCCGGGCTCGGTGTGCAGTCGGTCGTGTTCGCGTCCGACTATCCGCACTGGGATTCGGAGTTCCCGGACTCGGTCCGCCGCATCGCGGATCGCACCGATCTGACCGACGCCGAGAAGGGCGCAGTGCTCGAAGCCAACGCGAGACGTGTGTACGGCTGGGAGGTCCCGTGAGTAGCGACGCTGTCGTGCTCGTCGACGTCGCCGACGCCGTCGCCACGATCACACTGAACCGACCCGAGCGTCGAAACGCGATCAACGGTGCCCTCGGGGTGGGGCTGGCGCGTGCCGTCGGGGACTGCGAAGCGCGCGACGACGTCGCGGTGATGATCCTCACCGGCACCGACCCCGCGTTCTGTGCCGGCGCCGACCTGAAGGAACTCTCCGAGGGCGCTGCATCAGACCTCGGTGCGACGACCGGCCACGCCTCCCCGGGCGATGCCGACGACCCGTACCGCCGTGACGAGATCGGGAAGTACGCCTTCCGGGGCCCCTACCCGCCGCGCACGAAGCCGTTGATCGGTGCGATCAACGGACCGGCGATCACCGGTGGGTTCGAGCTCGCACTCAACTGCGATTTCCTCGTCGCCTCCGAACGCGCGCGCTTCGCCGATACGCACGCACGCGTCGGCATCATGCCGGGATGGGGCATCACGGTCTTGCTCGTCGAGACGATAGGTATCCGCCGCGCGCGCGAGCTCAGCGTCACCGGGAACTTCCTCGACGCCGAGACCGCACTCACGTGGGGGCTCGTGAACCACGTTGTCGCGCATGACGAGCTGCTGCCGTTCACGCGCGAGCTCGCGCTCGGCGCGGTACAGAACGACCAGCACGGCGTCCGCCGGATGCTGCGCACCTACGACGAGATAGCCGGATCGATCTACGACGCGGGCTGGGCCATCGAGGACCGGGTGAACCGTGACTGGCTGGCCGGTGGGATCGACGCGGCCGAGGTCGCGAAGCGGCGTGACGCGATCGTCGAGCGGGGTCGCGGCCAGCTCTGACCGCGCCGACCCAGTAGCTGCAGCCCGTGCTCTTTGGTCCGCCGGTGGTGCCGGCACTAGGTTGCCCGCGAACTGACGTGCCCGTCAGGTCCGGATCGAGCGCCACGACGCTCAAGCGCGAAGAGGCGCGACGGGAGCGCGAGGGGAGGAGGATCGGCCGGTGAAGCCTGCGCCGTTCGAGTACCACGCGCCCGACTCGGTGGTCGACACGGTCGGGCTCCTGGCGGAGCACGCTGACGAGTGCAAGGTGCTCGCGGGCGGGCAGAGCCTCGTGCCGATGCTCGCGCTTCGCCTCACCCGCTTCGAGCACATCGTCGACCTCAACCGCGTCGACGAATTGTCCGGCGTCAGCCGCACCAACGGGACGCTGCGGGTGGGCGCGATGACCCGCCAGCGCGCCGTCGAGCGTGACCCCGGAGTCGCGGCGGCCGTGCCGCTCCTTGCCGCCGCGGTCCCCTTCATCGGGCACACCCAGATCCGCAACCGCGGAACGGTCGGAGGGTCCATCGCGCACGCCGACCCGGCGTCCGAGCTGCCGGCGGTGGCCCTGGCCCTCGGCGCCGAGCTCGAGATCGCTTCGGCGAGCGCGACGCGGCGCGTCCCTGCGGCGGAGTTCTTCGAGGGCACCTGGACGACCTGCCTCGCCGACGATGAGCTGCTCATCGCGGTGCACTTCCCGGTGTGGGAGGGACGCTGCGGTTTCGCGTTCGAGGAGGTCGCACGTCGAAGCGGCGACTTCGCGCTCGCCGGGGTCGCCACTGCGGTCGAGGCGGACGCCGGCGGGATCGTGCAGCGCGCCGCGCTCGGCCTGCTCGGCATGGGTGGCACCCCGCTCCGACCGCCGGCGGCAGAGGCCGCGATCGTCGGGCGCTCACCGAACGCGTCGGACCTCGACGAGATCGCGATGCTGGCGGTCAGCGACCTCGACCCGCCCGATGACGTCCACGGGAGCTCCACGTACCGCAGGCGGATCGGTGCGCACTTGGTACGCACAACGCTCGCTCGAGCGATCGAGGAGGCCCGCCGACCATGACCGGGCACGCGATCAGCGTCGTGGTGAACGGCGAGGAGCGTCGGCGGCGCGTGGAAGCACGGCGAACGCTCGCCGACTTCATCCGTGAGGACTGTGCGCTCACCGGGACGCACCTCGGATGCGAGCACGGGGTGTGCGGCGCCTGCACCGTGCTCGTCGACGGCGAGGCATTGCGCTCCTGTCTGATGTTCGCGGTGCAGGCCGATGGCGCCGACATCGTGACCGTCGAAGGGCTCGGCGGTCCCGAAGGCACGCTCTCGCCGGTGCAGGACGCGTTTCGCGAGGAGCACGGGCTGCAGTGCGGCTTCTGCACGCCGGGGTTCATCGTCACGGTGACGCAGCTCCTGCGCGAGAACCCCGATCCGACCGACGACGAGATCCGCGAAGGGATCTCCGGGAACCTGTGTCGCTGCACCGGCTACCAGGGCATCGTGCGTGCCGTGAAGCGCGCGAGCGAGTCGGGAGTGGGGAGGTGACGGCGACGGAGCACTCCGCCGGGCGCTTCGTCGGCCAGTCGATCAAGCGTCGCGAGGATCCGCGTCTGCTGACCGGCCACGGTTCGTACGTCGACGACGTGGTGGTACCCGGGATGATGCACGCGTCGTTCGTCCGCAGCGACCTGGCTCGCGCCCGGATCACCCGCATCGACGTGGAGGCCGCGCGCGCCTTCCCAGGGGTGCACGCCGTCCTCACCGCGGCCGACCTCAACCCGGGTGCGGGGTCTCGCCAACCGAGCATGTTCCAGGGCGACGCACCACCGGCACCGTGTGCGCCGGTCCCGTTGCTGGCCGATGGCGACGTCCGCTTCGTCGGCGATCCAGTGGTCATCGTGATCGCGGAGAGTCGCTACCTGGCCGAGGACGGTTGCGAGCTGGTGGAGGTCGAGTACGAGGACCTGCCTGCGGTCGTCGATGCCGAGATGGCCATCACCGAGACTGAGCACCTGGTGCACCCGGCGCTGGGGTCGAACGTGGCGATGAGCGTGCCCACGCCACCTGACCCGGTACTCGACGAGATCTTCGCCTCGGCTGCGCACGTGGTTCGCGAGACGTTGGTGCAGCACCGCCATACCAATGTGCCGATGGAGACCCGCGGTGTGGTCGCGGCGTACGAGCCGTCGAGCGGCGAGCTCGACATCACGCTCTCGACGCAGAACCCCCACGAGGCGAGGCAGGTGTGCAGCCGGCTCACTGGCGTCCCCGAGCACCGCGTGCGCGTGCGCGGTGCCGACGTCGGCGGCGGCTTCGGTCAGAAGTTCTTCATGCAGCGCGACGAGCAGATCGTGGTCGCGGCGGCAGTGAAGATCGGCCGCGCGGTCAAGTGGATCGAGGACCGGCGCGAGAACCTCATCGCGTCGAACCACGCGCGGGCTGATCGCATCACGGTCGAGATGGCCGTCGACGCCGAGGGGCACCTGCTCGCGGCACGCCTCGACCACCTCGAGGACTGCGGTGCCTACCCGGTCGGTGGCACCGGTGGGGTGGGCCCGTTCGTGGCGATGCTGTTCCCCGGTCCGTACCGCCTGGGCCGCATCGGGTTCGTCAGCACCGCGGCGTGGACGAACACGTGTGGGCGCGGTGCGTACCGCGGGCCCTGGATGCTCGAGACGGTGGCGAGGGAAGAGATGCTCGATCTCGTGGCCCGCACCATCGGGATGGATCCGCTCGAGGTGCGGCGCCGGAACGTGATCCACGCCGACGAGCTGCCGTTCACGACCGCGATGGGCATGGAGCTCGACCACGTGACGCCGTCCGAGACCCTCGAACAGGCGGTCGAGATCATCGGCTACGACGCGTTCCGCGCCGAGCAGCGCGCCGCGTTCGAGCGCGACGGCAAGCTTCTCGGCATCGGCATCGGCCTCTACGTCGAGCCGACGAGCATGGGCTCGGGCTCACTCGGCGTCGAGACCGCGACGGTGCGGGTGCAGCCGAGCGGCAAGGTCACCGTCATGCTCGGGACCGGCTCGCACGGCCAGGGCGTCGAGACCACGATGGCGCAGGTCGTGGCCGAGCACCTCGGCGCAGCCATCGATGATGTCGTGGTCGTGCAGGGCGACACCGCGACGTCACCGTTCGGTGGCGGAACCGGTGGCAGTCGCACCGCGGTGGTCGCAGGTGGCGCGACACGCGAGGCCTCGATCGAGGTTCGTCAGAAGGCAGTCGAGATCGCGGCGCACCTCCTCGAAGCGGCGCCCGAGGACCTCGAGGTGGAGGACGGACGAGTCTCCGTCCGGGGCACGCCGACGCGCGGCGTGGAGATCTCGGAGATCGCACGAGTGGCGTACAACTCGCCGGCCGAGCTCCCCGAGGGCGTCGCCCCCAGCCTCGAGGCGACCGTCAGCTACCAGGCGCCACCGATCACGTGGTCGAACGCGTGCCACGTCTGCACGGTGGAGGTCGACCCCGACACCGGGATCGTGAAGGTGCTGCGGTACGTCGTGAGCGAGGACTGCGGC
>JALHSW010000013.1 GCA_022865365.1 Acidimicrobiia bacterium
AGGATCGCGGCGTCGAGGCCCACGATGTCGTCCCGGAGCTGGACCATCGCGCGCCACCACGCGTCCTTGACGTTGCGCTTGAGCTCGACACCCAGCGGTCCGTAGTCCCAGGTGGAGCGAAATCCGCCGTAGATCTCACTCGACGGGAAGACCAGCCCCCGCCGCTTGCACAGGTTGACGACGCGATCCATCTGGTCGGGAGTGCTCATACGTGCTGGTGATCGTATCGCCGACGTTCCGTCTTCCCCGAAGGGGCCGCGCTTCCCCGAAGGGGCGCCTGGATTCAGCCGCTCGTGGGCGCGGGTTGGGCCGGCGTCTCCGGCTCGATCTTCACGATCTCGTGTCCGAAGGGGAACAGCGAGATCCGCGCCAGCTTGAACGCCTGGATCCCGAACGGGATGCCGATGATCGTGATGCAGAGCAGAGCGCCAAACAGCACACAGCTGATCGCGATCCAGAGCCCGGCAAAGATGAACCACAGCACGTTCCCGATCAGGCGCAATACGCCGCCTGACGATTCGGCCGGGACCGCGGTCGACCCAAAGGGCCAGAGCGCGAACGCCGCGAGCTTGAACGCCTGGATCCCGAACGGGATGCCGATGATCGTGATGCACATCAGGATCCCGGCGAGGACGAACTCGATCGCGAGCCAGATCCCGGCGAGGACGAACCACAAGATGTTGCCGACAGTCTTCATACAATTCCTGCGCCTGGTGGTGGGTCGCGGGTCCGCGGTTCGCGGTTCGCGAAGAGGAGCTTCAGAGTAGCGCGGCGCTCCGGAGGCGACGATCCGAGGCGTACTCCAACGCCGCGATGGCGAGACGCTCGACCTCGCGCAGCACCGCCTCGGGTGGTGGATCGTCGAGCACCCCGCGCACCTGGCCCCCGACGATCCGCTGGACCACGGCGAGCGTCTCGGACGAGGTCCGGCGACCCCCCAGATGACTGCACGCAGCGCACAGCACGCCACCCTCGCCGAGGTCGAACGCCACGAAGGGGACCGGCGCGGCATCTCCGTCCCCGTCCTCATGGGCGTCAGCCGACGCACGACCGCAGCGCGCGCACGCGTCGAGCATCGGGTGGAAGCCCTCGAGGGACAGCAGTTTCCAGAAGAAGGCAGCGCTGACGATCGGCGACGGTTCGCGGGCGAGCGTGCGCAACGCACTCTCGAGCATCCGATAGAGCGCGTGATTCGGCTCCCGCTCGAGCGCGACCTGGTCGACCGCCTCCAGCATCGAGACCGCATGGGTGAGGGAGCCGTAGTGCTCGCGGAGTGGGCGATTCGCGTCGATCGTCTCGACCTGGGTGACGATGTCGAGCTCGCGCCCCCGGTAGCACTGGAAGGCGATGTGGCTGGTGGGCTCGAGTCGGGCGCCGAAGCGGCTGCCGGGCTTGCGCACGCCCTTGGCGACCGCACGCACCTTGCCGTTGCCCCGCGTGAGCATCGTGACGATGCGATCGGTCTCACCGAGCTTGATCGTGCGCAGGACCACCCCCTGGTCCCGGTACAAGGCCACGACACGAGTGTAGTTACACCCGTGTCACCCGTCACCCGGGGACTCCCAGGCTTCTCGGCACGCTCACCGACAACAGTTGTCGCTCAACGTGCCGAGAAGCCGGAAAGGGCTACTCGATGGTGCCGAAGCGGCGGCTCCGGTTCTGGAACTCGCGGATCGCGGCGAACAGGTCGTCGCGACGGAAGTCGGGCCAGAGCACATCGGTGAACACCAGCTCGCTGTACGCGGCTTCCCAGAGCAGGTAGTTCGACGTGCGGTACTCACCCGACGTGCGCACGAGCACGTCCGGGTCGGGCATGTCGGGCGCGTAGAGGTGACGGTGGATGGTCCGCTCGTCGATCTTGGCGGGATCGAGCTTCCGGCTGCGAGCCTCTGCGGCGATCGCGCGCACGGCGTCCACGAGCTCGGCTCGCCCGCCGTAGTTGAACGCGAACGTGAGCGTCATCCGGCGGTTCTTGGCCGTCAGCGCTTCCGTTTCCTCGATGTGACGGAGCACGCGACGCGGGACTCGCCCACCGCGTCGACCGATGAAGCGCACCCGCACGCCGCGCTCGTTGAGGTCGTCGCGACGCCGGAGCAGCAGCGACTCGTTGAACCGCATGAGGAAGCGCACCTCGTCGAGAGGCCGACGCCAGTTCTCGGTCGAGAACGCGTAGACCGTCAGCCACGGCAACCCGATCTCGAGACCGCCCTCGACGGCGTCGAAGAGTGCCTCCTCCCCCGCCGCGTGGCCGTCGGTGCGCTTGAGCCCCCGCCGCTGCGCCCATCGCCCGTTCCCGTCCATCACCACCGCGACGTGGCGCGGCAGATGGGACAGATCGATGCCATGGGCCACGCGGTGACGCTACCGCCGACGGGTGGGCATGAGGCGCCCGGTACCATCCGCGACCATGCGCTGGACCGCGGTCGTCAACCCCGTCGCGGGTCGCGGGCGCACCCGGCGACTGCTGCCCGAGCTGCGGACGGCGCTCGCGGCGCACGACGTGGAGTCCCACGTCGCCACCAGCCCGGGGGACGGCGTGCAGGCCGCGCGCGACGCGTACGGACGGGGCCACGGCGTGGTCGCCTGTGGCGGCGACGGCACCGTTGCCGAGCTCGCCGGGGTCGCCGCCGCGCACGGCGGGCCGCTGGCCGTGGTCCCGACCGGTACCGGAAACGACTTCGCGCGCCAGCTCGGTCTCGACCTGCGCCGGCCCCTGCGGGCGATCGACCTCCTCGACGAGGGGGAGCTCATCGACGTCGACCTCGGGCGAGCGTCGGCGAGCGACGGCACCAACCGCGCGTTCACCACCGTCGCCAACACCGGGTTCGATTCCGAGGCAAACCGATGGGCGAACGGTGTCCGGTGGACCCGGGGATCCACGCTGTACCTCGTCGCCATCGCGCGAACACTCGTCGTGTACCGGCCCCGGCCCGTCGTGGTGCGCGTCGACGACCACGAGTGGCGCGGTGGAGCGTGGCTCGTCGCGATCGGGAACACGCGCTGGTACGCGGGCGGCCTCATGATCACACCCGACGCGAAGGTCGACGACGGTCTGCTCGACGTCTGCGTGATCACCGCGGCGCCCACCGCCAAGTTCATCGCGCGCTTTCCGAC
>JALHSW010000161.1 GCA_022865365.1 Acidimicrobiia bacterium
GTCGAGACCGTGACGGCCAGCCAGAAGAAGCCGAGGAGCGAGAATCCCAGCGCGGTGAACATCCCGGTGACGTCGATGTCCTTGACGTCGCCGCGGACCTTGGCACCGGTGGCAACGCGCGCTTCCTTCGACGACCGAACGTCGCCTTTCACGACCGCGCCGTCCGCGATGATCGCCCGGCCACCCAGTGCGACGACGTCTTCGTCGACCGTGCCCGAGATGCGCGCGTTCCCGTCGAGTACGACGACGTTCCCGCCGACGTGACCGCTGACGATGGCGTCGCCACTCACGACGAAGACGTTCTTGGTCGTCGAGCCGTCGACGGTCGCGTTGCCGTCAATGGCTACGACTGGGCTGTCGATCGCTTCGCTCTTCGCCAGGAACACGTTCCCGACGCCGATGCGCCGATCGGAGAGCTGCTCACGTGCGTTGTCGCCGTTGCCCTGCGCGGTGGCAGGGCCGGCGGCGAGGACCACGAGGGCGCCGACGACGAAGACGGCGGCGAGGACACGACGACGGATCGTCGTGGGAGCGATTCGGGTATTGCCCGGAGTGCGCATGGCGCAGATGGTACGCCCCCGGGAGCCGGTACGGTTAGAGAACAACGGGCGGGTCGAACCACTCGACGAGGCCACCAACCGGTGGCGCTGCTGTTGGAGCGCCCTCGGCGGCGTAGAGGAGAAGCGGTGAACGACCCCACCACGCTGTTGTTCGATCCCGGTGCAGCCGACGCGCCGCAGGCCGCGTACCGCCAGATCCGCAGCGAGTGCCCGGTGGCACGCGTGCCCGGGTCCGCGGGCGACCAGACCGTCTATCTCGCGTCGTACGAGGACGTGATCTGGGCGCTGCGGCACCCGGAGGTGTTCTCCTCCGCTCCGGGGGCGGTCGACATCGGCCAGGACCAGCCGCTCATTCCCCTGCAGGTCGATCCCCCCGACCACGCGAAGTACCGGCGCATGCTCGATCCCGAGTTCTCACCCAAGCGCATGCTCGAGCTCGAGCCCGACGTGCGCGTGCTCGTGAATCAGATCATCGACGGGTTCGTCGGCCGGGGCGAGTGCGAGTTCCACGAGGAGTTCGCGACGCCGCTGCCGTCGGCGATCTTCCTGCGGTTGATGGGGCTCCCGCAGTCGGATCTTGCGACGTTGCTCCAGTGGCGTGACGACACCATCCGCCCCGACACCGACGACCCGGAGGAGGCGGCACGTATCCGTGCCGCGGTCGGACCCAAGATCTCTGCGTACTTCACCGAGCAGTTGGACGCCCGCCGGAAGACTCCCGACGACGGGCTCCTGTCGCGCATCGCGGTCGGCGAGGTCGACGGCCGGCCGCTCACCCAGGACGAGATGCTCGGGACGTGTCACCTGCTGCTGATCGCGGGCCTCGACACCGTGACCGCGACGCTCGACTGCATGGTCGGGTACCTCGCGCTGCACCCGGAGGAGCGGCGCAGGCTCGTGGAGGATTCGACCCTCGTCGACGGTACGGTCGAGGAGCTCCTGCGTTGGGAGACCCCGGTTCCCATGCTTCCGCGCGTCATCAGGCAGGACGCCACCATCGGTGGCGTCGACATCAAGGCGGGCGATGGTTGCATGGTGCTCGTCGGCGCCGCGAATGGTGATGAGGGTGAGTTCGACTCGGCGCACATCGTCGACTTCGAACGCGAGGCGAACCGCCACCTCGCGTTCGGTGCCGGCCCGCACCGGTGCCTCGGCTCACACTTTGCACGCCTCGAGCTGCGCGTCGCGATCGAGGAGTTCCACCGTCGCATCCCCGACTACCGCATCGCCGAGGGCGCCGAGATCCACTACTCCGCGGGGATCCGCCAGGCGAGCCAGCTCCCGCTCGTCTGGTAGCGGCGTCAACCGACGCGAACCGCTCCGCCGGCGCCTACGAAGCAGGTGGGGCCGATGACTCACCACGCCCAGCGAGCCCGGGGAACCGTTGGGCGAATTCGGTGCTGCGGTGGTGCATCGTCACGGTGAGCGCCACGGTGGCGGCCGCCAGCAGGAGGAACAGCACGCCGATCGCCGGGCGCCCCCCGACGAAGCTCGCGGCCGAGAGGCACAGGAGCAGTCCCGCGATGACGCTCCGAATGATGATGATGGTTCGTGTTCGCTTCATGCGAAGCCTCCCGGTTGTTTTCACAACCTATGGCGCGCACATGAGGGCTCCGTGAGCACGCGGTCAGGGAGCGACCATGTCCCGCGCCGGCACCGCTCCGAGCAACAGGCCGCTGTGACTGGCAGGAGCCCCCCGGATAACATGAAGGCACGCCGCGGGGTGGAGCAGTCTGGTAGCTCGTCGGGCTCATAACCCGAAGGTCGTGGGTTCAAATCCCACCCCCGCCACCATCGAAGCAACAGCAGAGGCCCCGAGCATCGAGTTCGGGGCCTTCCTGTGGTGCGGGTGTTGCGCGTGGTTGGTGACAAGCCGTTGCCATCGGCGCTCCAATCGTCGACTCCGGCACAAGAATCGGCACAGGAGAAGCCTCGA
>JALHSW010000162.1 GCA_022865365.1 Acidimicrobiia bacterium
GTCGAGGCGCTCCAGCGCCGCGTCGGCCGGGTCCTCAGCCGCGGTCGTTTGGGGCAGTTCCTCGGGGGGGACAGGAGTGGCCGGGCGGCGAGCGGCCCTGCGGTGGGCGTCGATGAGGCGATGCCGGGCGATCGTGTAGAGCCAGGCGCGGAACTCGACCTCGGTGCCGTCGAAGTGGTGCAGGTCACGCGCGGCTTGGAGCCAGGTTTCGGACTCGACATCTTCGGCACCGCTCGGGTCCATGCCGCGGAGATAGCGCACGAGGGGCGGATGCATGTCGCGCCACAGGACCGCAATGGCCCATTCCGCGCCATGGCGGGCCGCGTCCAGCACCTCGCCGAACTCCGAGCCGATCACCACCTGCTCACCCCACAGCTCCAGCGTTGTCGTCGCCGAACGCCATCCGAGCCGAACCAAACGCCACAACGCTCATCCTTCGTCTCTGTGTCGGCCGAGTCCGGCGCGTTCCTGAGCGCGACTCATTCGTCCCAGAACAGCACGAAAGGAGACCGTGGCCGAGGGCATGCTCGACGTCGCGGGGGCGTTGTGCCCCGCCGGGATCATGGCACGGACCCAATCAGCGTTGGGTCCAGAGACTCCGCAATTGATCTGTGGGGTTCGTGCCGGCATCGGTTTCGCGAACCGCCAGGTGAACGGGTGCCATGACCGATGCGCGCGACCGCGCTGGACGTGATGGACGTAGTGGACGACCGGCGGAAAAGAAACCGAAGAAACTAGGGATGGCATCGCGAGTGCCGGTCGCGCGTCACATCCGCGACGCTGTGACCAGCACAAACGCGCCCCCGCCAGGATTCGAACCTGGGCGCACGGTTTAGGAAACCGATGCTCTATCCCCTGAGCTACGGGGGCGGGGGATGGAGAGAAGGTGGCACAAAACCGAGCGCCGTGTCGGTATGGGGGACCGGAATGGCTCAGCCGCGAGCCAGCGCCTCCTGCCAGCGCTCCTCGACACCCCACTCTCGAGCCCAGTGCGTCACGAATTGCTCGTCGAAGGCAAGGTCGGTCGAAAGGATGGACCTGACATCGTCCTGATCCCGGGGCCTCCACGCGATGAGCTTGTGGATGAGGACGTCCTCCACGGTGAGGACATGATCGACAGCGCGTGCAACCGCGAGTCGTTGGTACTCAGTCGACGCGATCACGATGTCCGCTCGTCCATCGCTTCGCTCGGCGCGGATCATCTGCGGTTCGCCCTCGTCACCGATCAGTCGTACGTCGAAGCCGGCGTCGACGAGACCGGGGACGATGCGTTCATCCCATTCGACGAGGTAGTCGACATCGTCGGTCGGGCGTTGCGAGGCCCGGTAGGACGCCGCGGCGACGGCCCCGATCAGCGTCCAACTGGCGTGCAGCCGGTCGAGCAGGGCATTAACGGCGAGGAAGCATCCCTCGCTCTCGGGCCCGTTCGAAGAACTCGAGCTCGGGGATCTCGTCATTGTCGTCGTCCTCCAGCGGCGGGAGGCCGAGAGCCGCTCTCCTGGGGTTGCTGAATTCGCGGATCTGCCGTCGTTGCGCCGGCGTCGCTGGCGTACGACTCTCGGATTCGCTCAACAACTCGGCCAACCTCGCCATCCGCGTTCTGTCGCGGTCACTCACCGTCACACCGCCATCGTAGGCCGCGGGCGGAGCTCGAACGGCGAGACCAAGCCCGCGATCAGAACGAGATGTACGTTCGTCGCGGTTCTGCCCGCGCCCCCCCACCTCGACTACATCGTGAACCTGAGGTTCCGGGCGGCGCGTGCCCCGAGGGTCTCGTCGCCCGACCAGGTGATGCGCCCGTCGGAGATCGCGCCCTCGGGGTCGATGCGCCCGCACGCGAGGAGCATGAAGGTGAGGGAGTCGGTGGTGACGGTGACCTTGGGATTCGCGAGCTCGTCGACCACGGTGGCGCGACCGTCCACTTTCACGAAAAGCCGGCGCTGCACCGGGCCCGTGAGCTCGAACGCAATGCTGGCGCCGTCGGGGAAGCCCATCCGCTTGCCGACGATGTAACCGAGTGAGCCGCGCACTTCGTCGAGCGCCATCTCGGCCGCGGGACCGCTGTCGTCACCGGGGAGCCCGAGCGGGACGCGGATGTCGCGTTCGTGGACCCAGCAGTCGAACACGCGGATCCCCATGAAGCGCCCGTAGGTGCCGGGCCCGACCGGTGTCGCGCACGGAGTCGTGAAGGCAGCGTCGTCGAGCGCGTCCAGCTCCGAATGCCGACGGTCGAACGTCGCGTGGAGGCGGTCGATCAGCGTGCTGGGCGGAGCGGCGCTCAGCTCGGCGTGGATCGGGGGGACCGACGCGAACGGTGGCGCGTCCGTCAGGGCGTCGGGCCACCAGCCGCTGAGGATCTCCTCGATCGCGATGACATGGGCCAACACTCCCTGGACGTTCCACTCGGGGCACAGCGACGGCGAAGACCATTGGTCGTCGGTGAGCTTCGTCGCGACCTCGCCCAGCGAGCCGAAGCAGCCGTCGAGGTTCTCGATGATCTGCGTGCGCGTGCTCATGGTGCAGGCCTCTCCCGGGTTTCCCAGTCGCGTGCGGACAGGTACGGGGCGAACTGGTCGGCGATGAACGCGAGGTCCGCACCGGTCTTCGGGCGCTTGAGCTCATAGAGGTGTGGGAACCGGTTCATCGAACGCACGAGATCCCACAGCGCCACTGCGTCCTGTGGCGGTGGCGGCGGTGTCACGACCGGGCCGTAGAGATGAGCGCCGTCTTCGAACACGAGCGTGGGTACGCCGAATCCACCATGGGCGACCACCTCGTCGTGGTCGGACTTCACATCGGCGTGTGTGGTCTCGTCCGCGATGGCTGCATCGACGAGGAGGGGATCGAGCCCGATCGACGCGAGGATCTCGGCCGCGACCTCGGGTCGGTGGGGCTTGCGGCCCTCGACGTGCAGCGCGCGACCGGCGGCCTCGTAGAACCGATCGCAGTCATCCATCGACGAGCGCCGCAGCAGCGCGGCGACGCGCAGCATGCCCCAGCCGTAGGACCACGGCCGCTCCCACGGGTGCTTCTTTCCCTCGGACCGGTTGATCTCCTCGAGTGAGAAGAAGCGCCACTCGATGTCAAGTGGGGTCTGGGCCCGGACGTCGCGGATCCACACGGACGCCTGGTAGGCCCACGGACACATCACGTCGAAGTGGAAGCCGACCCGTGGAACGCTGTCCGCGCTGGGCAGTCCGCCGGGAACGCCCTCTTCGACTCGGGGGTGATCGGGCTCAGGCATCGGGTGGCGCGGACTCGGGCGCGCAGGTGCGGCGAAGCCGGGCCACGAAGTTGCCGACGTAGGACCAGACCATCTCGTCGCCGTCGAGACGTCGGGTCACCTCGACGCCGGGAAGGCCGACCGGACGCAGCGTGTGCACTCCGTGTTCGTAGGTCGTCACAACCGAGAGCGGGGTGGTGAAGTCGGCCGCGGCGACGTCGTGCACACCGTGCTCCACGGTGCCGTCGCAGCGCATGTCGTGAATCACGCCGCCGCCGGTGACAACCAGACGGTCGCCGCATTGCTCCACCCGTTCGACATGTTGGTGCACGGGGTGAGACTCGGGGGCGGTCGTGCCGTTCACCTCCACGTCGACCACCTCCCACATGCCGCGCAGGTCCGGGGCACCGCCCACGAGTGGTTCGGTACAGTCGGCCAGCACCGGATCGGGGAACGCGTCGCCGTACCCGCCGGGCGGAGTGTGCGCGACGGCGATGTCGGCGGCGCGGCGCGCGGGCGCACTCGCGTCCGTGAGCTCGATGAGCGGGGCGACGTAGCGTTCGAGGCTCGCAGTCTCGGACCGGTTGGCCTTGCCGCAGCGGTAGACGTTCGCCTTGGCGAGGGTGCGATCGCCGAGGCGGACTCGCAGGCGCCGGGTCGTGCCGCCGACACAGCCTTTCCGGGCGGTGAACGTTCCGTCGGGTAGCGACGGAGCAGTCCGGGCCAGGTGCCGCAGGAGCGCCGTGGGCACGGTGACCGAGACGACGCCCGTGTCGGTCTGGCGGGACACGATCCCGTCGTGGAGGTGGAGGGTGAAGCTGTGCTGGTACTCGGGGGCCACGGGCGCGTCCACGAACGCGTAGCGCACGTCCAGGGCCTTGGATGTCGGTTCGGACCGGGCGCTCCCGGCGGCGGCCGGAGAAGCGGCGACGAGGGATGCAGCCACGATCAACGCGGCACCGCACACCGTGTGGGTGAGCCGTAGGGCGTGACGGCGGCGGCGGCAGAGCATGGCATCACGGTACCGCCGACGTCGTCCTCGCGTGTCGCCGCGTCGTTCACGAGCTTCGTGTCGAGCGGGACCGTCACGTCGCGGGTGACGCCGTGAAGGGTCAGCTTCCCACTCGCGTTGACCTTCATCGCCTCACCCTCGGCCGGGACGGTCCCGAAGTCGATCGGTTCTGTCGGCGTGAACGTCGCGGTCGGGAACCCGCCCGTCTCGAGCGCCTGGTCTCCGAGTGTTCCGTCGCGAAACGGCTCATCACTCTCGCGTGGTGAGGTCGGCTTCGATGTCGACCTTGCTCGCAGTGGTCCCGTCGATCACCACAGTTCCCGACACGTCCGGGGTGCGGCCGAACGCCGTCTGTGCGCCGACACCCGCGAGCTCCTCGTTCACCCGACGCCCGACGAAGGCACTAGAGAAGTCGTCGAAGGAGCCGACGCTCGTGTCGACGGTCCACGTGCCGCTGAGCGAACTGCCGCCGGTCGTGTCGCCCTTGTCGACCGA
>JALHSW010000163.1 GCA_022865365.1 Acidimicrobiia bacterium
GTGACGACTGCATCCGGGACCGTCGGTGCACAGACCGCCACTTCGGCTGCAGCCTCGGGCCCGCTCGTGTCCACCTCTCCGTCGTCGGGTCGGTAGTCGGCGAGGAACCGGTCCATCGCGGTGTCGGTCCGGCGCGCCCCCGCCGCCGCCGCGACCACGACACCGCCCGCGAGTGCGATCAGCACCGCGAGCCCGGCGGCCGCCTTCCACCGCGTCCGAATCTCGGCGCGTCCGCGAACGCAACCGCACCGAGCCTCATGTCCCCGTCACGGGATACAGGTTCACCCTCGACCGGCCACGCCGCAAGGCGGACCCCACCCCCTGAGGAAGGGGTGCCACTACACCCCACGTCGACCGAGGGCGTGCTGTCTCTGGCCGAGGAGCGATGCCACACCGATCCTGGTTCCCGGGCGGCATCTGCTGGAGCCTCAGCCGATCCAGCCGCACCGTCTTGTGCCGGGTTCATTCGCGGGGGAACCTGCGAAAGGAATCGCGCGATTGGTGTCACCCGGAATCGGGTCGAGCGGCATCGTAGGAGTGTGATGGCGATCTCTGATGCGGAGATCTACGGGAAGTATTCGGAGGAGTTGGTCCGCTTTGCGACGGTGCTTGTGGGTCCGGATAGTGCTGCCGATGTGGTGTCCGCATCAGTGATCACCGCGTTCAGAGCGCCGGCATGGTCGGACGTGCGCAATCCGCGTGCGTATCTGTATCGGGCAGTCCTCAACGAATCTCGGATGACGGCTCGACGTGAGGCGCGGCGCGTGCGATACGAGCAACGCGCCGCATCTCGAGACCTTGTCGAAGCGCCACCGACACCTCGCCCGGAGGTGCTTGCCGCCGTCGCGGCATTGAGCCCGAGACAGCGGGCGGTCGTGTACCTGACCTATTGGGAGGATCTCGACCCGGGGTCTGTCGCAGCGCTCATCGGGGTCTCCGATGGCGCGGTCCGTCGTCACCTGGCCCGGGCCCGCAAGACGTTGAGGGGAGTGCTCGATGGCTGATCAGCTGGACGCCCGGATCCGCGCGTTGGTTCTCGAGGTCGTGGATTCGGCCCCGGTTCCGCCAACCTTCGAGGACATCGACTCCGGCTTGGAACCCAACACCACGGCGGGTAGCGGTCAACGTCCCCGGCGGCGCGTCGCGGTGGCGGTCGCCCTGGCAGCAACGCTCACCATTCTGGGAGCCGTGGCGCTTCGGGTCGGCTCGCACGACACGACGGTGGTCTCGGTGGCGGCAAAGCCCGCGAAGGCGAACGACGAATGCACCCTGATCACCCCGGCGGAGTTTCTCGCCGCCGCGCAGGGCAGGACCTCTCCCCGCGTCGGCAACATCGCTTGTGAGTTCGGCCCGTTCGAGGCTGCGGATGCGAACGGCGGATCCATGGACTTCTATCTGACCGTCGACAAGACTGTCGGGCCCAGGGCTGCCGCCAGGTACAAGGACGTCCGACGACTGCTGACCCAAAAGACGAGGCTTTCGGGATTGCCGCCGGGATTCGTCGGAGTTGCGGCGTCCGCGCGTGACTCCGCAGTCCTTCCACCGGTGTCGTACGTGGCCTACTCCAAGCAATCGGAGAAGCTCCTGCTCGTCGGGGCGTTCCCGATGTCGTCCACGGCACTCGATCTTCAGGTCGCCGCAGATCCCGTCCTACCTACTGAGGA
>JALHSW010000164.1 GCA_022865365.1 Acidimicrobiia bacterium
CGCTGCGTCGCCACGACCACCGCACACACGCACCAGAGCACGACGAGCACCGCACACAGCACACGCCCGGGTCCGACGTCGGCGGTGGTATCGAGCACCGCCGCGAGCACACCCGCGCCCGCGACCAGAAGCGCGGCCACGATCACGAGCAGCGCGGAGCGCGGCGGTGCCGGCGTGCGTTCCTTGACGTGATCACGGATCCCGGCGATCACGAGCGGTTCGACTGGGTTGAGGTTGGTAGTCACGTTGTCTCCGATTCTCTGTTCCAAGATCGCAATTGAGAACACCTATTCAGATCGCCTATTCAGATCGCAGGACGACGGCCGGCTTCGTGCGCGCCGCGATCCGGCCCGGGACGAAGGCGATGAGGTTCGCGACGACGAGCGTCGCGAGCACGATGCCCCCGACCGCCAGCGGCGAGACGTCGGGAACCGACGCCACTCCGAGGCCGCCGGCGATGAGGGCCCAGCTCTGACGCCCGACGATGATCCCGATCGGGACCCCCACCACTGCGGCGATGAGCGCCACGGTCGTCGCCTGCTACGCGATCGTCGCCGAGACCTGCGCCCGGCGAAAGCCGAGGGTCTTGAGCAACGCGAGGTCACGTCGCCGGCGCCGGACTGCGCTCACCAGCCCGTGGCCGAGCGCGACGACACCGAGCAGAGCAAGGAAGCCCGCCAGGATCAGCGGGAGCGCCTCGAGCTGGCGGAGCCGCTCGATCTCGCTCGGCAATCGGGGCCCGAACGCGGGGTTTCCCGCCTCCTCATTGCCGAGGCGCTGGAGTCGCCGGCGCGCGGCCACGACGTCGACGCCCGGCGCGAAGCGCACGAGGTTGCGGTGGAACCCCTCGAGGTCATGGAGATCGTCGATGCGGCGCAGGCCCGCCGGCGTGAGCAGGGCACCGTCGGCGAGGGCCACGGGATCATCAACGCTCGGGAACGCGACCTGCCCGACCACGCGGAACCGAACGGGTCCGTGGCGTCCGTTCGCGGACACCGTGTCGCCGAGCTCGGCCCCGAAGTCGCCGAGGGTGTCGCCGCCGAGCGCGACCTCGTCGGCCCGCCGCGGGGGGCGCCCGTCGACCACCGTCGGCGTGATCGCACCTTTCGCAGGACGCAAGGTCACGGCCTCAATCGCGCGGTCTTCGATCCTGATCTGCACGAAGTGCGCCGTGGTGACCGCGGCCACATCTGGGTCGTGGGCGAGCTGTCGCGCGGGGATGCCCGAGTGCGTGTCGAACGTCCAGCCCCAGGCTCGTGGGGTGGCCACGAGGCGGTCGAGGCTCGCGCCGAGGACCAAGATCGCGACCACGCCGGCGAGGCCGGCAGTGGCCGCCACCAGCACCGAGCGCACCGGCACCGCGGTGCGGCCGCGACCGGGCTCGAGGGCGAACCGAACGCCGACTACCGCCGTGGGCCGCGCGCCGCGACGACCGAGGGTGCGAGCGATCACCGACGGCCGTGGCGCCCGTCCAGTGCCGCCGACTCTGGCCGCGGCGCGTTCGGCCCGCCACGCAGCCAGCCCGCCGAGCGCGAGAACGGCAAGGAGGACACCGGCGAACCCGGCGCCGAGCACGAGCGGGTCGACGTCGATCCCCGGGTCGGGCTCGGCCCGCCGCCCGAGGCCGATCGGCATGAGCGGCGAGGCCACCACTGCCACCGCGACCGCGACGATCGCGCCGAGCACCGCGATGGGGATGGTGTCGCCCGCGAGGGCGCCGAAGCGCTGTCCCGCTGTCATCCCCAGCGCTCGAAGCGTCGGCTCGTCGCTCGCGCCGAGCGTGGCTCGGCGCCCGAGGGCCTGGCCGACGGCGACGAGGCCGGAGAGGCCCGCGACGACCGCGAACAGGAGCAGGCCGAGGGCGAGCACGTCGAGTGTGTCGCCTGCCCCTGCCCTCAGCGTCGCCGGCTCCAGGCTGACGCGCCGGTCGGCAACGGCCCGTTGGAACGTGCGGAAGAACGCGGGCGCCCCGGCTTCGCCGTCGCGGAGCCGCACCGCCAGGACCCGCACGGGTGGAACACCGATCCGGTCCCGGTACTCGCGCAGCACCGCGCGCGGCAGGACGAGGGGCACCGCTTCGTCGCCGACCGCACCAAGGTCGAACGGGGAGCGGTACACGCCGACGACCCGCAGCCGGAGTGGTGGCCCATGAGGGTCGGGCTCGGACTCGTTCTCCTGGGCGAGCTGCACCGCGAGCTGCTCGGGCGTGAACGTGAGGAGCTCGAGCGTGTCGCCCACGCCCACGCCCAGACGACGGGCGGGAACTTCGCTGACCGCGATCTCGTCTGGCGCGTCCCGCCGCTCGAAGCGGCCCGCCAGGAGTGTCCCCCGCTCGAAGTCGTGGTGCAGGCCGCCATCGATGTCGGCCGCGGTCTGGGTGTACAGCGCCGCCTTCGACGGGAACACCGCCATGACCTGGAGGCGGGTGGCGGCCTCGACGCGGGGCGTGCGCGAGATTGCGGCACGGACGCGGGTGTCGAGGTCTGTCGGATAGGTGACGAGGACATCGGGGGAACGCGCCGAGTCGTGGAAGCGATCGAACGAGCTCGCCGTCCGCCGCGCTCCTGCGAGGGCGGTGAGCACCGCGCCCCCCGCGATGCCGACGAGCACGACGAGCACGAGCGCGCCCGGCCAGCGCGTGCGCAGCTCGGTGCGGAAGCGAAGCCAAACCGCGGCCATCACTCGCTCCTCAGCACGCGGGCAGGCTGCGTTCGTGCCGCAACCCATGCGGGCACCGCAGCGATCAGGTTCGCGAGCGCGACCGTCACCAGCGCCACGACGACGAGCAGGCCGATCGGCACGTCGGGCGTCGACACGACGCCGATGCCCTCCGCGATCGAGCGCCAGATCAGGCGCCCCAGCATCACGCCGAGCGGAATGCCGATCACCACGCCGACGGTGGCCATCGCGGTCGCCTGCCACGCCACCGTCGCCGACACCTGCCGCCGCGCGAAGCCGAGCGTCTTGAGGATCGCGAGGTCGCGATTCCGGCGCCGCACCGACGACGCGAGCGCGAAGCCAACCGACACGAGACCGAGGAGCGCGAGGAATGCGGCGAGCAGGACCGGGAGCACGTCGATCTGCTGCAGCCGCTCGACCTCCAACGGCACCGCGGCGCGGGCGACACCCGGGCCCCCGTTGAAGCTGGCGACCCCTCGCAGGCCCTCGACCCGGCGCAGCACCGCGTCGCGGTCCGCGCCCGGCGCGACCCGGATCACCGCCTCCACACTCGAGTCGGTGTCGGTGGGGTCGTCGATCGCGTCGAGCCCGGCGCCGGTGAAGAACGCACTGTCGTCGATCGGGACCGCATCGGAGAAGTCATCGTTGAAGCGCGGAGCCACCGCGGTTCCCACGATCCGGTACTCGACCGGCCCGTTGGGCCCGGTCCCCTGCACCCGGTCGCCGATCTCACGGCCGAGCGCCCGGAGAGTGCTCGAACCCAACGCGACCTCTCGCGAGGTTCGGGGTGCGCGTCCCTCGAGGACCGTCGGCTCGATCGAGCCCCGGAGCGACGACACCCCGAACGCCACGATCGGGCGGCCCCCGACCACCGCGTTCAACGAGCAGACGCTCGCGACCTCGGCAACGCCGCGCACTTCGGTCAGCCGGCTCCGCTCCGCCGTGCAGGGGTGATCCGGCACGGCCGGCTCGATCGCGGCGTCGATGACGCGCGCGTCCCAGTTGAACCCGTAGCGTGCGGGCGACGTCTCGAGCGTGTGAAGGCTCGCACCGAACACCACGACGCCGGCCACTCCGAGCACCGCCGCGACGGTTCCGACGAGGGCGGAACGCACGGGGACGCGCACCGCTTGCCC
>JALHSW010000165.1 GCA_022865365.1 Acidimicrobiia bacterium
CGGGCTGGTGCAGCGCGCGAACCCGACGGCGTAGTTGACGCTGTCCCACCAGCTCCCCGAGTAGAAGAGCCAGTAGGTGCCGCCGTAGTCGACCATGGCCGGGGCTTCGACGAGCCGCTTCCACGGCTCCCTGCCGCCGGAGCTGCCGTCCTCCCAGCCCTGGTCGACGCCGAGGATCGCGGTGGGGCTCGTTCCGGCCTCGAGGCTGAGCCCGTCGACCGCCAATCGCTGCGACCACACGTAGACGGGAAGCTGGCAGCAGTTGCCGTCGCTCTTCCAGAGCAACCACGGCATGCCGGCCCTGTCGACCACGACCGATGGGTCGATCGAGCCGCCGAGCGTGCCCTGGCACACGATCGGCCCGGCGTTGTTGGGCTCGTAGGGACCGAGGGGATTGGCCGCGGTCGCCACGCCGATGCACTGCACGCCGATCGCGTGGGGCGCCGTGAAGTACAGGACCCAGATCGACCCGAACTGGTGCACCGCCGGGGCCCAGTACGCGAACGGCGCCCCACCAGCCCACGCCGGTGTGCGTGCCAGGGCTTCGGGGCCCGGCATCCATTGCCTGAGTGACGTGGAGGTCGCGGTCGGGACGTGTGGCCCGAAGCCTGAATTGGTCGCGTAGGCGGCAAATCCGGTCGGCGTGGGGGCAACCATCGGGTCGGGGAAGTCGGCCGGTGCGACCGGCGGGTTCGGTCCGTAGACCGGTGGGGCTGGGGGGGCCGGCCTGAGTGGGACGCAGGCCACCAGCGCGATCGCGGCCAGCCCGAAGGGGAGAAAGCGGACGAACCCCCGACCGCGCGGCAAGGCGAGAACTCCTGCCAGCATCGCACCATGGTACTCGGGGGCGCTGACGGCCCTGAGAGCGTCGGCCTCAGGGTCTGGTCTTGCCCCGTCTGAGGTAGAGCTCGAGCCCGACGGGGCCGTCGATCCCCCAGGTCGTCGACGTGTCGACGCGGCGGTAGTTGGCGGCCAGCGCATCGAACACGAGCCGCGCGTCGGCGCGGTCCTGACTGAGGGTGCCCTGGAAGTGGAGCACCAGCCGGTCGATGTCGGTCAGCACGACGGCTCCCGGACGCCTCGCCTCGAGGAGCCGGCGCAGGAGCCGGGCGTTCACGTAGTGCAGCTGGTGCGCGCGGGCGCTCGTGAGATCCTCGTAGGAGAACGGTCCGAGGGTCACGTCCGGGGTGAAGTCGCGACCCGATGCGAGGACGATCGGCTGCGCCCACATGGCGAGGACCTCGTCGTCGGGTCGGGTCCGGTCGCGGAGCAGCGACGCGAGATCCTCTTGGTGGAGGATCCCACCTGCTCCGCCGGGGCGGACCACGTCGTTCCAGGGCGCGGGGTGCAACGCGCCGAAGACCGCAACGAGGCCGAGCCCGGCGATGGCGAGCCAGCTCCGTGTGGACGCGCGGTCCACGCGGGTTCCGAACGCCCGCACGAGCACCGGGATCGACACCGCGAATACCACAGGGACCATCGGCGTCGCGTACTCGACGGGTGCGAACTGGCCCGCGGGGAGCTGCAGGACCAGGTATCCGATGGCGCCGAGTCCGACGATCACGGGGGCCGGCTGCGTGCGCAGGGTCTCCCGGATCCGGGAGACCGTCAGTCCGACGACGATTGCCGCCACGAGCACCGCGAGGGCTATGGGGTAGTCACCTGCCCACTCCGGGAGACGGTCGGTGACGATCTTGTCGAGTCGCGTCGCGCTCGACGCTCGGTACCACAGCAGCTGGTGGAACGTGAAGAGATCGAACCTTGCGTTGGTCGGGCTCGCGAGGAGGAAGCCGGCGGCAACGACCGCGCCGACTACACCGACGCCCCCGACGCGGCGGCGCGTCGTGAGGTCGGGCGCTCGCCAGAGGC
>JALHSW010000166.1 GCA_022865365.1 Acidimicrobiia bacterium
AGGAGAGGTTCTCCTTGAGTGCGTCGGACTGCTCCTTCGCGAGCTGATCGCCCGTGATCGCCTGGAGCCTGGGCACCGTGGTCCCGGCGGCGGCGAGGTCGGTCCGAAATGCCGGGAGCTGCGTGCGGATGGAGTCGCGTACCTCGTCCTGCGAGACGCCGTCCTTTGCCCGCACCTCGACCGCATCCCACTGGTCGGTTCGGTTCATCAGCGCCTGGGCCTGCTTCGGTGTGAACGCAGCGAGCGTCGCGCCCGCGAGCCCTTCCTCCTTGCCTCCGAACTCGAACACCCCGGTCAGCTCGAACGTCTCCGGCTCGACCGTGAGGAACGTGACCTTGACCCGGTCGCCGATCCGGTAGTTGCCGTCCTGCGCGGTCTTGATGTCCAGCGCGACCTGATCCGGACGTCGCGGCTGCGCACCAAGTACGAGCCGGCCTTGCTCGTCCTTGAACTCGACCAGGGTGAGCGACTGGTTGACCGCGTCCTTCGCGGGATACCACGACGTGCCGAAGGTCGGAGCCTGGTGCTGGATCACCTCGCCCTCGGTCTTGCCCGCCTGCGGCTTGGCGTGGACGAGCGCGCTCCCGAAGACGCTGCCCTGGGCCTTCGCGACACCGGGCACGGTCGCAACCATCTCGTCGAGCGCCGCGGGCACGGGCGGGCGCGTCGCGGAACCGTTCTGACCCTGGGCCTTGAACGGCTCGCGTGCCCGCACGACGGTGTCGACACCCTTGTTCGCGTCGACGAAGAGGCTGTCGAACACACCACCCAGCGTGTCGGTGAGCACGAAGGTGCCGTCCATGAACGCGACACCGAGGATGACCGCGACCGAGGTGAGGGCGAGCCGGAACTTGCGCGCGAAGAGATTCTTCAGGGTGAGCCGGATCACTGGCGCTCAGGCTCCGAGCTGCTTCATCTTGTCGATCACCGAGTCGGTCGTGGGATCGGCGAGCTCGCCGACGATCTTGCCGTCGGCGAGGAACACCACCCGATCCGCGTAGCTGGCCGCGCCCGGGTCGTGCGAGACCATCACGATCGTCTGTCCGAGGTCGTCGACCGCGCGTCGCATGAAACCGAGGATCTCGGCGCCCGCCTTGGAGTCGAGGTTCCCGGTCGGCTCGTCGGCGAACACGATGTCGGGACTGCTGATGAGTGCGCGCGCGACGGCGACACGTTGCTGCTGACCACCGGAGAGCTCGGTGGGCTTGTGGGTGAGGCGGTCGCGCAGGCTCACCGTGTCGACGATCCGGTCGAACGCTTCGCCGTCGGGCTTCTTGCCTGCGAGTGCGAGCGGCAGCGTGATGTTCTCCGCCGCCGTGAGCGTCGGGATCAGGTTGTACGACTGGAAGATGAACCCGATGTTGTCGCGCCGGATCAGGGTGAGCTGCTTCTCCGAGCACGCGCTGATCTCGATGTCACCGAGGAACACCTGACCTGCCGTGACACGGTCGAGCCCGGCGAGGCAGTGCAAGAGCGTGGACTTGCCCGACCCGGACGGGCCCATGATCGCCGTGTACTTGTGGCGCGAGAACTCGACGTCGATGCCGTCGAGCGCGTGCACCTCGGCCTCACCCGATCCGTAGATCTTCATGGCGCCGAGGGTGCGGGCGGCGACGCCGGTCTCGGTCGGGGTGGTCTCGGTCGGGACGGTGATGCTCACGACGACGACTCCTCGCGGGGCATGTGGCGGCACACGGATGTTCTGGGTGAATCCACGCTACGCGACGAGCCGGCCGTCCCTCGCCTTCGTGTGCGGCGTCGGTCGGTGGGCCTCAGCGACCCTCGCCCGCCACGGCATCGACGACGGGGGGCGGATACCGGCCCTCGTCGACCCGACCGTGACGCCCGGCCCAGACGAACCAACCGATGCCCGCCAGCATGACGATCAGGCTCACCCACGCGTTGACGCGCAACGGGCCGACGAGCTTGGCCTCGTCGATGCGGAGGTTCTCGAGCCAGAAGCGGCCGAAGCAATACGTCGCCAGGTACAGCGCGGTGAGCTGGCCCGTGCGCAACCGCCACCGTCGTTCGACCCACAGCAGCAGCCCGAGCAGCGCGAGGCAGTACAGCGACTCGTACAGGAACGTCGGGTGGAACGTCGTGCTGCCGGCGTACCCCGCGGGACGGTGCGCGGGGTCGATCTCGAGTCCCCAAGGCAGCTTCGTCGGCTCGCCGAAGAGCTCCTGGTTGAACCAGTTGCCCCAGCGCCCGATGGCTTGGGCCGCGAGCAGTCCGGGCGCGATCGCGTCGGTGAGCAGGAACGTGTCGAGGTGCTTGACCCGGCACACGATCAGCACCGCGATGAGCCCGCCCGCGACGACGCCCCAGATCGAGAGCCCGCCCTTCCAGATCTCGAGGACGCGCAACCAGTCGCCGCGGAACTTCTCGGAGTCGGTGGCCACGTGGTAGAGGCGGGCGCCGACGACGCCACCGATGACGATCCAGACGACGACGTCCTGCCACTCGCGCCCGTCGTGGCCCCAGCGCACCCAGCGCCGCTCGGTCATCCACGCCGCGACCACGACGCCGACCGCCAGCAGGATGCCGTACACGTGCAGGGGGATCGGCCCGAGGTCGATCGTCCCGTCGGACGGGCTCGGGATGGAGGCGAGGAGCGACATCGAACGAATCGTACGGCCCCGCTACAGGACCGCGGGTCCGGGCGCCGATACCTGATGGATGCGGAGGCGGATCCCCCTGATGCTCGCCGTCCTCGCGCTCGTCGCGGCGGTGGCATGCACGCCGGCGGCTCCGTCGTCGACCGCTCCGCCGGCGGCTCCACCGTCGCCGGTTCGGACGGGCACCCCGAACGGATCGATCGCTGGCTGCCCGGTGTTCCCCGCCGACAACCCGTGGAACGCAGACGTCTCGGGTCTCCCGAAGCGCGCGAGCTCCGACGCGGTGATCGCGCAGATTCAGGCCGACGGCGCCGACTTCCTCCACGCCGACTTCGGCGGGGGTGGGGCGTACG
>JALHSW010000167.1 GCA_022865365.1 Acidimicrobiia bacterium
GCGTTCGGGGCCACCAACACTGGGTGCGCGACGAGCGAGCTCGTCCTCGACGGCGGTCCACGCGACGGCGTTGTTCACGTGGCCCAGGACGTCGAAGTCGGTGGTCCGCAGTGGCCAGGCCACAGCGTGCGCTTCCGGCGGCGGCGCCGGGAGGCGGAGGCGCCCACTGACGCGGCGACCGTCGGCTGATGCCCCGTAGTGCTCGTGGAACCACGGTTCGAGGGTCGTCGGGCGACCCGCGTCGTCGACGTAGACCCAGACCGCGGCGGACTCGACGGCGCTGCGGCCAGCGACTCGAATGGTGGTGCGGCGCTCGGCCCATCGCGGGCCGACGCCCGAACAGAAGGTCGTGAGCTCGAGCGTGTCCCGGAACCGGGGAAGCTCGTCGAAGCGGAGCGCGGCGCGGCGCAGCACCCACGCACCCGCGCCGCCGAGCCCGACCTCATCACCGTCGTCGGCTGCGACGTCCTGCAGGTACCGCGCGAGCGCGTCGAGGCGAACGCGACCGGATGCCGTGACGTCGCCCAAGCGGACCGCGCGCGTGCGCGTGACGCGTCGACCCCCAGGGGGGCAGTCGACGAACTCTTCCGGGGTGCCATCCACGAGAGCATCGTCGCGCATGCCTAGCCTGCGTTCCGGTGGCAGCCTTCCTCGACCGGCTCGGCCGAACTGCGGCTCGCAGGCACCGGGTGTTCATCGCGGTCTGGGTGCTCGCGGCGATCGCGATCTTTGCGCTCGCGATCGCAAGCGGTGGTCACACGTTCGACAACTTCACGATCCCGGGAACGCAGTCCCAGACCGCGATCGACCTTCTCGAGTCGCGCTTCACCGAGCAGTCGGGCGCCAGTGCGACCGTGGTCTTCCACGCGCCGACTGGGTCCCTCAGCACCCCGGCGGTCGAGACCGCGGTCGGGCAGAGCCTCACCAACATCAAGGGGCTTCCCCAGGCGCCCCAGGTCGCGGGACCGCTGCCCTCGAAGAACCCCGGCATCGCGGTCGTCTCCGTGCAGTACACCCAGCAAGCGCCCGAGCTGGGTGCTGAGGGGTTCGACGCGCTCGAAGCGGCAGTCGCTCCGGCACGCGAAGCGGGTATCGAGGTCGCCTTCGGTGGACCGCTGACCGACTACGCCGAGCAGCCCCACAGCTCGTCGTCTGATCTCGTCGGGTTGCTCTTCGCCGTGGTGATCCTCGTGTTCGCGTTCGGCTCACTGATGGCCGCGGGATTGCCGATCGCGACCGCGCTCCTCGGACTCGCGGTCGGGATCTCGTCGATCCTCCTGCTCGCGTCGTTCACCGATGTCGGCAGCGCTGCGCCCGAGCTGGGTGCGATGATCGGCCTTGGCGTCGGCATCGACTACTCGCTGTTCATCGTGACCCGTCATCGGGAGAACCTCGCCGCGGGCATGGAGGTCGAGGCCTCGATCGGTCACGCCGTCGCGACGGCGGGGCAGGCGGTGCTGTTCGCCGGCACCACCGTGGTGATCGCGATCTGCGGTCTGCTCATCGCCGGGATCCCCTACGTCGCGGTGCTGGGCTTCACCGCCGCGATGGTCGTGGCAGTGATGATGCTGGCCGCGCTCACCTTGCTCCCCGCGCTGCTCGGCCTCGTCGGCACCCGGATCGACAAGGGGCGCGTACGGGGCCTCCCTCGACACCGCAACGCCACGGACCCGAGCGAGCTCGGAAACGGGAAGCCGCCGTTCTGGGAGCGGTGGGCGACGCGTGTCGCCCGACACCCGTGGCCGTTCGCGATCGCCAGCATCCTCATCCTCATCACCCTCGCCGCACCGTTCTTCTCGATCCGCTACGGCGAGGCCGACGACGGCACCGCGCCGGAAGGCTCGACCCAGCGGGTCGCGTACGACCTCATCGGCGACGGCTACGGGCAGGGCGCCAACGGCCCGCTCGCCGTCGTCGTGACCTTCCCGACGGGCCAGCAGGTGCCGGCGGCGCTGACCAGCGCCTTGAAGGCGACCCCGGGGGTCGCGGCGGTCATCCCTCCGCAGGTGAACGCGGCCGGGAACACCGCGATCGTGACGGTCATTCCGACCACCGCGCCGGATGCCCAGGCGACCACCGACCTCGTCGACCGGCTCCGCCAGGACACGCTGCCGACCGCGTTGCGCGGCACCGACGCAGAGGCCTACGTCGGTGGGATCACCGCGGCCTTCATCGACCTCGGAAATCGCATCGCGGAGCGCCTGCCGTACTTCATCGGGCTGGTCGTGCTCCTGAGCTTCCTGCTGTTGATGCTCGTGTTCCACTCGATCGCCATCCCCGCGACCGCCGCAGTCATGAACCTGCTCTCGGTGGGCGCGGCGTATGGGGTCACCGTCGCGGTGTTCCAGTGGGGTTGGGCGAAGGGGCTGCTCGGCCTGACGAGCACGGTGCCGATCATCTCGTTCGTGCCCATGATGATGTTCGCGATCCTCTTCGGACTCTCGATGGACTACCAGGTGTTCCTGCTCACACGAATCCGTGAGGAGTACAACAAGAGCGGCGACACGCGCACCGCGGTCGTGCAGGGCGTCGCGCGCACGGCGCGCGTCATCACGTCGGCCGCGCTGATCATGATCGCGGTGTTCCTGAGCTTCGCGGCGAGCCCCATCGCCGAGATCAAGATGTTCGGGCTCGGTCTGGCCGTCGCCGTCGCTGTCGACGCCACGATCGTCCGCATGGTGCTCGTCCCGGCGATCATGGAGATCCTCGGGAAGGCGAACTGGTGGTTCCCCGCACCACTCGAGCGGCTGCTCCCCAAGATCACCATCGAGTAACCGAACGTCGTGTTTGTGCACTCAACGGGGCCAGAGGACCCTTGAGTACACAAACAGATACAACTCGGTCATCGCGTGGAGCTCAGGCTTGCGTACCGACCTTGAGCTCGCGGAACGGCGTGTTCTTGTCGGGCCCCGGCTCCTTCGGGAGGCCGAGCGCGCGCTCGCCGATGATGTTCTTCTGGATCTCGTCGCTCCCGCCGTAGATCGACGGTGCCGGAGCGAACAGCGTCATCTCCTGCACGACGCCGCCACCGGTGGTGGCCTCGCCCATCAGCATCCCCTCCGGACCGAGGATCGCCGGCCCGAGATCGCGCGTCAGGCGGGTGATCCGACTCATCAGCAGCTTGGCCAGGTTGCCGGCAGGACCCGCGTCGCGACCCGCGGCCCGTGCCGCCCTCTGACGCAGTGATGTCATTCGGCCGATCTCGTTCAGGGTGTAGAGCTCCGCGAGCCTCTGGCGCAAGGTCGGATCACCGGCACGACCGAGCTTCTCCGCGAGGTCACGGAAGAGCCCGAACGAGCCGCCGAACGCGCTCGGCTGCACCGACCGGCCACTCCCGATCCCGGTCACGAGGTCGCCGACACGCGTCGTGAGCGCGCCCGCCTTGCGCCCCGGGAACGCCGCACCACCCGCGCCGCTCCCCCCGCCGCCGAGTCCCGAGCGTTCGAACGCGAGGGTCGTGTTGGCGACCGCCCAACCCTTGTTCAGCCCGCCGATCAGCGCGTCGTTCGACACGCGCGCGCCATCGATGAAGACCTCGCTGAAGAGCGCGCGGCCCGTCATCTCGCGCAGCGGGCGGACCTCGACGCCGGGCTGGTCCATCGAGAACGCGAAGTAGCTGATGCCCTGGTGCTTCGGCGCGTCAGGGTCGGTGCGGGCGAGCAGCATACC
>JALHSW010000168.1 GCA_022865365.1 Acidimicrobiia bacterium
CCCCAACGGCTACGCGCTCCAGCACAACGTGGGTGGGCGCGGTTCGGGCGTGTCGGTGATCAACATCCTCACCAACAACGCCTCGTGACCCGCCCCGCATGACCAGAAGCGGCACATGATCAGATACGAAGTCGGCGACGACCAGATCGGGCGCATCACCCTCGATCGACCCGACGCGAAGAACGCGCTCACGATCGAGATGCGCGACACGATCGTGGACGCGGTCCGCTCTGCTCGCGACGACGTCAAGGTTCGCACGCTGCTCATCACCGGTGCCGGGGACGCGTTCTGCGCGGGCATGGATCTCTCTGCCTCGACCGTCGCGAAGGCGTCGGAACCCGGGTACAAGACGCGCAGCACGTCCGAGGCCTTGCGCGTGGGTGTGCAGGCTCTCATCCGCGAGCTCTGGGAGCTCGACAAGCCAACGGTCGCCGCCGTCAACGGTGCAGCGGTCGGGCCAGGCGCACACCTTGCGCTCGCGTGCGACTTCGTGCTCGTGCACGAGCAGACTCGCTTCCTGTGGTCGTTCGCCAAGTGGGGACTCGTCGTCGACGCCGGCGGCGCGTACCTCCTGCCCCGACTCGTCGGACTGCCCCGCGCCAAGGCGATGGTGATGCTCGGAGAGGGCGCGACGGGTCAGGAAGCCGTCGACCTCGGGCTCGCGTACCGGTGCGTGCCGACCGACGAGCTGGCCGCCGAGGCGGAGAAGATCGCGCTCCGACTGGCCGACGGGCCCACCCGGTCCCTCGGGCTCTCGAAGCGGCTCCTCAACGAGAGCTTCGAGACTGATCTCGCCCATTCCCTCGAGCTCGAGGGCGTGTACCAATCGCTTGCAGCAACATCGGCCGACCTCATGGAGGGTATGTCCGCCTTCCGCGACCGGCGCGACCCCGACTTCACCGGCCGCTGAGACAGGAAGCCGAGCTGCCGTCGCGGCCGACCAGGTGACGCCTTGGTGTCGTCACGATCCCGGAGCGTCACTTGCTCGTTGGGAGGTGCCCGTCGGTAGAGTCTGACGTCCACGTCAGGTCAGGCAACAGATCGAGCGGGAGCGGAGCACACACGATGGGTCTCTTCGACAACAAGGTCGCGATCGTCACCGGCGCGGGGCGCGGCATCGGGCGCGAGGAGGCGCTCCTGCTCGCTCGAGAGGGTGCCGCGGTGGTGGTCAACGACCTCGGGGGCGCGCGCTCCGGCGAGGGGTCCGACGCCGGTCCCGCACAGGAGGTCGTCGACGAGATCGCCACTGCCGGCGGCAAGGCCGCAGCCAACACCGACGACATCTCGACGTGGGCGGGCGGCGAAGCCGTTGTGAACCAGGCCATCGAGACGTTCGGCGGCCTCGACGTGCTCGTGAACAACGCCGGCATCCTGCGCGACAAGATGAGCTTCAACATGACCGAGGACGAGTGGGACTCGGTCATCAAGGTGCACCTCAAGGGCCACTTCGCACCGTCGCGGTTCGCCGCCGCATATTGGCGCCAGAAGTCGAAGGACACCGGCGAGTCGGTCAACGCCAAGATCGTGAACACGTCGTCGGAGTCCGGCCTCTACGCAAACGCCGGTCAGGCCAACTACGCCGCAGCCAAGGCCGGCATCGCGTCCATGACCATCGTGCTCGCACGCGAGCTCGGCCGGTTCGGTGTGCGCGTCAACGCGATCGCGCCGGTCGCGCTCACCCGACTCACCGAGGACCTGATGGGCGGTGTCGTCACCGACGATGCCGCGAAGGCTTCGCTCGATCCGGTCAACGTCGCCGCCGCAGTCGGCTGGCTCTCGTCGGACCTCTCCGACGGCGTCAGCGGACAGGTCGTGAAGATCGGCGGCGGCGTCTGCCAGATCGTCCAGGGTTGGCACCCCATCAGCGAGATCACGAGCGACGGCCCGTTCACGGTCGAAGCGATCGCCGCCGGCAAGGACGCGCTCTTCGCCACGACGGACCCGGGCGTGCCGCCCTTCCTCCTGAACCTCGACTCGTGAACAGGGGGGGCTGAGCGCACCGTGCGCCTCGCCTGGGGCCCCGAAGAGGCGCAGTTCCGCGACGAGCTCGTCGCGTTCCTCGAGGCGCACGCGCCACCCGAGGCGCTCGCCGGCTTCGACCTGATGGACAGCGGCTCCGAGGATCGCGACGAGATCATCCCCCGATGGGCCCACGAGTGGCAGGCCACGCTCTTCGACCACGGCTGGATGATCCCCGGGTACGCACCCGAGCATGGTGGTCGCAACGCGACACTCATCCAGACCCTCGTGTACCTAGAGGAGATGGCGCGGCGGCGCATCCCGCGGTCGCTGCACTTTCCCGGCTACGCGATCGTCGCGCCGAGCCTGCTCGAGTTCGGCAATCACGCCCAGCGCGAGCTCGTCCCCGCCGCGATCCGCGGCGACACCGTGTGGTGCATCGGGATGAGCGAACCGAACGCAGGCTCCGACCTCGCCGGGCTCCAGACCCGCGCCGTGCTCGACGGCGACCGGTTCATCGTGAACGGTCAGAAGGTCTGGACCAGCTATGCGCACGTGGCGCAGAAGTGCTTCGTGTACGTGCGCACCGATCCCGACGTGCCCAAGCACCAGGGGATCAGCCTCCTGATCCTCGACATGGACACGCCCGGCATCGACATCCGGCCACTTCGCCACATCAACGGGGCCGCGCACTTCGCCGAGGTGTTCTTCACCGACGTCGAGATCCCGGCCGAGAACCTCGTCGGCGAGCTCAACGGCGGTTGGCGCCTCACCCAGGGTTC
>JALHSW010000169.1 GCA_022865365.1 Acidimicrobiia bacterium
ACCCGTTCGGTCGCTTCGACGGGACGCCGGTCACCGACATGGGCGTCACCGCGGTCCGCCATGCGCTCGCCGAAGCGGGCAACCCGGCGTTCCAGGCCGCGTTCTGTGCGACCGTGTACTCGGGCGTCGCCGCGGGGCACAAGGTGCTCGGCGCACTCGGGCTCACCGGGGGCCCGATCGTCGACATCGAGGCCGGCTGTGCCAGCGGCGGCGCCGCGCTCATGCTCGCCGCGAGTGCGATCCGCGCCGAACAGTACGACACCGTGCTCGTGTTCGGCATCGAGAAGATGCCCCGCGGGATCATCCGGTCCTCGTTCTTCGAACCGTGGCGCGAGCAAGCGGGCCTCGCCGCGACCCCTGCGTACTTCGCGCTCCGTGCGCAACGGCTCATGCGCGAGTCGGGGATCACCAAGGAGCAGCTCGCCCGCGTCGTCGTGAAGAACCGGGCCAACGGGGTCGAGAACCCGAACGCCATGTTCCGTAAGCCGACGACGGTCGACGACGTGCTCGCGTCACGGCTCGTGTGCGAGCCGCTGCACCTGTTCATGCTGTGCTCTCCCAACGAGGGCGCCGCGGCGATCGTTCTGCGCCGCGCCGATCTCGCCGGGTCCACGGCACCGACCTTGGCCGCGGCGGTGCTGCGATCGCATCTGCCGGGTTCGGTCCTCGGGGAGGCGACGCCCATGAGCGGCATCCCCGACGAGGACATCACCCCACCGAGCACGCTCGCCGCGACAGACGCGTACGAGGAAGCCGGCATCGGACCCGACGACCTCGACCTCGTCGAGTGCCAGGACACCGACGCGGCCCGCGAGGTGCTCGCCTATGAGGAGCTGGGGCTCTGCGCCAAGGGTGAGTCCGCCCGCCTGGTCGACGACGGCACGACGGCGCCCGGCGGCGCGCTTCCGGTCAACCCGAGCGGCGGATTGCTGTCGAAGGGCGAACCGCTCGGTGCGTCGGCTGTCGCTCAGGTCGTCGAGCTCGCCGACCAGGTGCGCGGTCGAGCCGGCAGCCGTCAGGTGGACGGCGCCCGGACCGGCCTCGCCCACACCGTCGGTCGCGGTGCGAACGCGGCGGTCGTGATCGTCACCCGCTGACCCTGAGCGCTACCCCGCACCCACGCGCGAGTTGTAGTCCTGGATCGCGGTGGTCGCCTCCTGCTGGGCCTGCTTGATCGACGCCTTCGGGCTCTGGCCCTGCGTGAGCATCCGCACGAACCCATCGCGTACCGCGTTCCGCACGCCCTGGTACGCACCGATCACCGACCCCTGCGTCGTCGCGTTGTCGGGACCCGCGGCCAGCTGGTCGTACGGCACCCTGAGGAAGGGACGCTCGGCCCACAGCGCCTGGAGCGCCGGATCCTTCAGCGAGGAGCGCCGAATGGGGATGTAGCCCCCTTGGCTGCTCACCGTGAGCGACGCGATCTGGTCCGGGTCAACGAGGAACTTGATCAGCTCCCATGCCGCCGCCTTCTTCTTCGGCTCGGTCGCCTTCGGGATCCACAGCGAGCCGTCACCAACCGGGACGCCACCCCCCGGCTTCAGGGCCGGCAGCGGCCACACACTGAGCTCGACACCGGGGAACTGGCCGGTGCTCAGGACGCCGTAGGCCGGCCCGAGCACGCTCGACGCGTCGATGGTGATCGCCGCATTGCCGTTCGCGATCGCAAAGAGGTGGTCGGTGCCACCCTGCGTTGCTCCGGTGTTCAGGGCCAGACCGTCGTCGACCATGCTCTTCCACCAGGTCCAGACCTTCTGCCCGCCCGGGCTCGCGAGCACCGAGGCCGTGGCTCGAGCCTTGCGCCCGTTGGAGTTGTTCACGTATTGCAGTCCGGACTTCGCGTAGAGGTACTCGATCACGTACGGGAAGATCGGCAGCGACACGCCCGTCTTCGCGGCGCCGGCATCGACGACCTTCTGGGCGTACGCGCGGAGCTGTTCGAACGTCTCCGGAGCCTTCGCCGGGTCGATGCCGGCCTTCACCACCGCGGTCTTGTTGAAGACGACGACCGGGTTCGAGACGACCCACGGCATGCCCTGGAGCTGGCCGTTGATGGTGTAGTAGCCGGTCGCCCGGGGCAGGAAGTCCTGCAGCGGGTACTTGTCGGCCTTGACGCACGCGGCGATCGGCACCGTGCTCTGGCTGTCGACGAGCTGCTGGAGCGTCGTCTCCTCGAACTGGGCGACGTCGGGGAGGTCGCCGGTCGAGAGCCCGGCCGTGTACTTGTCGAACAGGTCCGTGTACGCGGTCTGGTTGACGAGCTTGACCGTGATGTTGGGGTGGGTCGCCTCGAATTGCGCGATCAGGCCCTGGAGCACGGCCTCGTTCTCGGCCGTGAGCACGTACCAGAACGTGAGCTCGACCTTGTCGTTCGGACCCAGCGCGTCGACCGGGCAGGCAGATCCTGCGGCGCGGGGGGTCGATGCCCCAGCGAGGGCGACCGGGAGGGTCGCGAACGCCAACGCTACGACCACGACGAGCGCGATCGCACCCCGACGACAAGCCTCGAGGCGACGAACGGTCGGGTCCACCGGTGACCTCCTCACGGTGCCGCACACGCGGCTCCATGAGAAGGTACCCGGCGGCCCGACCGTGTCGGTAGGGCCAAAGGACCCTTCGAGGCCCAATCAGCCGCCGACGCGCGTGTTGTACTCCACCATCGCCGGGTTCGCCTTGGCCTTGGCCGCCTTCAACGCCACCTTGGGCTTGACGCCCTGGGTGAACATCGACTTCTCCGCCGTGATCACCGCGTCACGCACCGCCTTGTAGGCGCCGATCACGGGTCCGGCGGTAGCGACATTGTTGACGCCGGTGAGCAGCTGGTCGTAGGCCACCTTGTAGCCCGGGTCCTTCGCCCACAGCTCCTGCACCGCCGGGAGCTTGGTCGCAGCCTCGACGACGGGGACGTAGCCGGTCCCGGCCGCCCAGTCGGCCTGCACCGGTGCGGTGTTGAGGTACTTGGAGAAGTCCCACGCCGCCGCCTGCTTCGCTGGGTCGGACTTGTTCGAGATGTAGAGTGCCGCGCCACCCACGAGGATGCCGCCCTTCCCGACCGGTCCGGGCATCGGCCCGACACCGAGCTCGACGTTTGGGTACGCGCCGCTCCCGAGCACGCTGCTGATCGTGCCGAGCGAGGCCGACGAGTCGATCGTCATCGCGTTGGTGCCATTGCCGATGCCGAGCAGGTTGTCGAACTGCGACGGGCCCTCATTGCTGTTGGTGATCGCGAGACCCGACGAGACCATGTCGGACAGCCAGGTGAAGATCTCCAGGCCCTGCTTCGAGTCGAACTCCACCGCCGTGGCGCGTGCCTTGCGGCCGTTCCCATTGTTCACGTATGGGCGTCCGGCCTTCGCAAGCCATTGCTCGAGGTACCACGGGTCGGTCTTGAGCCCGAAGCCGGCCTTCGAGACCGTCCCGCTGTCCTTGAGCTTCTTGGACGCGGCCGTGATCTCGTCGAGCGTCGTCGGCGGCTTGTTCGGGTCGAGCCCGGCCTGGGTGAACGCCTTCTTGTTGTAATAGAAGACAGGGTTCGACACGTTGAACGGCATCGGCCACAGCGTGCCCTTCACCGTGTAGTAGTCGACCACGCGTTGCACATGACCAGAAAGGTCGTACTTGTCGGCCTTTACGCACGCCTCAGCGGGCAGCACCGACTGGGTGTCGATCATCTGCTGCAGTCCCGTGTCCTCGATCTGCACGAGGTCCGGCAGGTCGCCGGTAGAGAGCCCGGCCACGTACTTCGTGAACGTCTCGTTGTAGGTCGTCTGGTTCACCAGCGTGACCTTCACGTCGGCCTGCGACGAGTTGTACTCGTCGGTGAGCCGCTGCAGCGTCTCCTCGTTCGCTCGGGTCATCGAGTGCCAGAACGTGATCTCGACGGGCTTCGACGCCTTCTTCAGCGCTCCGAGCGGGCACTTGGCGCTCGCGCCCTGGGCGCGGGATGATGCACCGGCGCTCGCCACGGGCACGACCAGCGCGGCGACACACGCCGTCGCGATGGCGAGCGCCAGGATCCGCTTTCGCTGTCCAGCCATGATCACTCCTCTTTCCGGGGAACTCTTCGGGGGAAGCGCTCCAGGTACATCATGCGTCAACCCTTTACCGCACCAGCAGTCAGGCCCCGCACGAGCTGCTTCTGGAACAGCAGCAGCAAGATCGCGAGCGGGATGATGGCGATGACGACGCCGGCGAAGGTGACGTTGATCTGGTCGATGTTGGTGTTGCGCAGCTGCTTGAGGCCGATCTGGACCGTCCGGTACCGGTCGTCCTTGGTGACCAGCAATGGCCACAGGTACTGGTTCCACGACGACAGGAAGGCGAACACCGCGAGCGCGGCCATCGTCGGGCGTGAGAGGGGCACGACGACCCGGGCCAGGAACCGCATGTGCCCGTAGCCGTCGAGCGCGGCCGCGTCCTTCAGGTCGCGTGGGACCGTGAGGAACGACTGGCGCAGGAGGAAGGCCCCGAAGCCGGTCGCGAGGAACGGGATCGCGAGCCCGGCGTAGCTGTCGTAGATCCCGAGATCCACGACCGTGTTGAGGTTCGTGATGATCGTGACCTCGAACGGCACCATCAGCGTGGCGAGGAAGACGACGAAGAGCAGCCGCTTGAAGGGGAACTCGAGGAACGCGAACGCATAGGCCGCGAGCGTCGCGGTGAGCAGCTGGAAGAACACGATGATGCCCGTCATGATGAAGCTGTTCTTCAGGTACTCGCCGAGATGGCCGGCGTTCCATGCCTGCTCGTAGGTACCCCACGTCGGGTTCGTCGGGAAGAGCGTCGGGGGCCGCGAGGCGATCTGCTCAGGTGTGAGCAGCGAGTTCACGACGGTGATGTAGATCGGGAACAGCACCAGGAACGCCAGCACGCTCAACAGCGCATAGCGCCCGAACGCACCGAGCCGCCGTCGGCGCCGGGCGTGGCTCTGGCGAAAGAAGACCGCGTCGCGAGGCGCTCCGGTCCGGAGCGCCTCGTCGGCGGGGGCCAGGCTAGCGCTCATAGTTCACGCGCTTCTCGCGGAACCGCAGCTGGAACATGGTGAGGGTGAGCGTGACCATGAACAACGCGATGGCCAGGACCGCGGCCTTCCCGGTGTTCCCCCGCTCGTCGACGATGAAGTAGGTTAGGACGTTGGTCTTCTCGTCGGGACCACCCTGGGTGAGCAGGTCGATCTGGCCGAAGGTCTGGAAGGCGAAGATCCCGCCGATGATGACCGCGAAGAAGATGGTCGGCGAGAGCATCGGGAGGGTGACGTTACGAAAGCGCGACCATGATCCCGCGCCGTCGACCTCGGCCGCCTCGAGCAGATCGTCGGGGACGGCCTGGAGCCCGGCCGACATGAGGATGAAGCTCAGGCCCAGGTTCTGCCAGATGGTCACGCCCGCAACGGCCACGAGCGCAACCGGGAAAACGCCGAGCACCGTGTTCGGGTTGTCGAGGAACGGGATCTTGGGGTCGACCCCGAGCCAGGGCAAGAGCCCCACCTGCGCGTTGAACAGCGTGCCGAAGATCACCGAGGCGACCGCGACCGATGTTGCCACCGTCGACGAAAAGATCGTGCGATAGACGGCCATCCCCTTGAGCTGCTGGTGCGCGAGCACCGCGAGGCCGAGCCCGAGTGCGATGCCGATCGGGACCGTGAGGATCGCGAACAGCACCGTGACCCAGAGACTGTTCCAGAACTGCGAGCTGCCGAGCACGTCGCCGATCTGCTGGAGGCCGACATAGACATCGGGCAGCCCTGGGAACGGAGCGGTTCGGTACAGCGCCAGCTCGAAATTCTTGAGGAACGGATAGAAGATGAAGGCGCAGAAGATGACAAGCGCCGGCAGGATCAGCGCGAGCCCGAGCAGGGCCTCGCGTCGCCGACGCCCCAGCCACCGCCGTCGGCGCGGCGCATCGGACTCGGGCTCCTCGATGGCGAGGTCGATCCCCTGCGCAGCGCCGACGTTGGTCATGCCACCGCCCGAGTTGCCCTGACACACAGGCGTCTCACGGCTTCACCCGCAGTTCGGTCTCGGCGTCGAAGAGGTGCAGATGCTCGGCTGCGGCGGCGATTCGAACCGTCGACCCGACGCTCGGCGGCGTCACGTCCGCAGCCTGACGCACGATGATCATCTCACCGTCGGCGAGGTGACAGATCACGTGAAGCTCGTGCCCGAGCGATTCGACCACAGTCACCTTGGCGTCGAGCGCACCCTCGCTACCGATCACGAGATGCTCGGGGCGGACACCGAGCACCGCCCGCTCCACTCCGTCGCGCTGCGCAGCCGCAGCAACATCGGCCGGCAGCGGTGCCGCGCCGGCTTCGGTGCGCATGACCAGCTCGTCGCCCACCCGCGCGAGGGTTCCCGTGATCGTGTTCATCGGCGGGTTCCCGATGAAGCGCGCCACGAACAGGTTCGCCGGCTCCGCGTACACCCGCTGGGGCGCGTCAACTTGCTGGAGGACGCCGGCTTCCATGATCGCGATGCGATCGCCCATGGTCATCGCCTCGACCTGGTCGTGGGTGACGTAGATCACCGTCGCGGCCAGACGGCGCTGGAGCTCGACCAGCTCGGCCCGTGTCTGCTCACGGAGCTTTGCGTCGAGGTTGGAGTGCGGCTCGTCCTTCAGGTACGCTTCCGGTCGACGCACGATCGCACGCGCGAGTGCGACCCGCTGGCGCTGGCCGCCCGAAAGCTCCGACGGCTTGCGCCCCAGCAGGTCGTCGAGTCCGAGTGAGGACACCGCAGCCGCGACGAGCGTGCGGCGCTCCTCTTTGGGGACGTTGCGAGACTTCAACGGGAACTCGATGTTCCGCTCGACGGTCATGTGCGGGTATAGCGCGTAGCTCTTGAAGACCATCGCGACGTCGCGATCCTTGGGTTCGACGTCGGTCATGTTCCGCGCGCCGATGCGAATCGTCCCCTCGGTCGGGTCCTCGAGCCCGGCGATCATGCGCAGGACGGTGCTCTTCCCGCAGCCCGAGGGCCCGAGGAGCACGAGGAACTCCTGGTCGTGGATCTCGAGCGTCATGTCGTCGACCGCGACGACACTGCCGAAGCGCTTCGCGACACCCTCGAGCACGACTCCGCTCATACGTCTGGCAGGCTAGAGCGTCGGACCCCGCGCAGCACGCCTCAGCGACCCCGCAGGAACCAGCCCCGCGGGTCCCAGCTCCGCAGCGCGGTGAGCTCCCGTGCCGTCGGCGCTTCGAGCTCGGCGACGCTCGAGGCCACGGCGAGGTCCCAGCCACAGGCATCACGGGCTGCCGCGATCCGCTCCGCGATCGTGCCGGGGCCGGCCGGGACCGCGGTGAGCACGAGCTCGCCGTCGGGGTCGAGCTTCTCGAGCGTGCCGAGGTCGGTCACCAGGGCGCGAACGGCACGACCGGGCGAGGTGATGTACCCGCAGTCCGGGGGCGTGCGCTGGGGCGCCAGGAGGGCGACCACGATGGCCTCGGCGCACACCGACGCGACGTCGTTCCCGCCCCCCGATCCCACCAGGAACGGCCCGTCGGGAATCAGCGTCGAGTTCACGTTCCCGTGTCGGTCGACCTGTGCGCCCCCGAGGCACGCGAGCGTCGTCGCGCCGGCGCCGCCGACGAGCGCCCCCAGGACGGTGGTCGCGTCGCCGAGCATCGTCGAGCGCCAGAAGTTGCGGTGGTTGAGGACGAACGGATCAGCGGGAGTCGGGTCGTAGCCCCAGAGCCCGATCTCGGCGGTGAGCTGCACGTCGCTCCCTCGGGCCCGAGCGTCGGCGACGGCCAGCCACGCGGTCAGGTTTGCCACGCCGGCACCGGCGAGCACGGCGTCGGCGTCGAGCGCCAGAACGCGCTCGGTGAGGTGTCGCGCCCCCCACGTGGCCGCGAGCTCCCAGCGGTTCGCCGGGGCCTCGAGGTCGGGAGGGTACGCAGCCTGGTCGGTGAGCCACGACTCCGGTGCCGCCTTGGCGCGCAGCTCACCCACCCGCTCCGGGCCGAGGCGCTCGAGGTACTCGTCCTGCGAATCCACCTCGAGCACCCAATGACGGATCCAGTCGTCGAAGGTCGGCTCGGCTTCCGCACCCCCCGCACTCCCTGCGCCCGAAGCGGCGTCGCGCCGAGTCGCCGCGCGCGCCTCGACCCAGAAGTCGTAGTCCTCGCCGTAGCCGTCGACCGGCAGGGCGCCGGTGAACAAGCCACCGGGATGTGCACCGAGCTCGGCCTCACACACCGCCAGGACGTGGTGCGTGGGGATCCGCACGAGGTGCGACCACGGACGCAGGTCGTCGACCACGCGCTCCACCGAGACAATCGCGCCTCGACGCGCCGCGAGTGCGCCCCACACACCCTCCAGCAGCGGTGGATGGATCACGATGTTACATCGCGATCGGCAACCGGCGCGTGGAGCAGCGCGACGTCCGGCACCAGCGGCGCGAGGAGCCCGACTTCGCCGAACGGTGAGTCGACGCGCGCGTACGCGTCGTTCGCCTCCATCGACGAGCCCGCGATCGACCGGGTGGTGACGGCGGGGAGGCCGCGCGCTGCGGCTTCGAGGCGCTGCGAGAACGCGAGGAACGACCAATGCTCGACCTCGACCTCGCCCCGCTGGTACGCGCCCGCGAAGATCGGGTTCGGCGTGAAGTTGGGGAACGTGTCGCCCGAGTACCCGGTGACGACTCGGCGCACCAACCCGCCGCGGAAGAACAGCGTCCCGAGGCTCGAGAGCGACAGCATGACCAGCTCGAAGCCCGGGTCACGGCCCCACCACTGGCGAACGACCTCACGCGCGACCGCCGACCAACGGGTGTGCCCGACGACGAGGTGGAGGCTGTCGCCGGCACGGACGTGCTCGGCGACTGCGTCGCCGAGCGACGCACGCTTGTCGGTCACCGCACCCCTGCCCTAGGCAGGATCGAGCACGAGATCCGCAAGGCGCTGTCGCTGAAAGCCCTGGTAGCCGAGCATCGCGTCGTTCTGCTTGGCGCGCTTGTAGTAGAAGTGCGCGTCGCAGTCCCACGTGAAGCCGACACCGCCGTGGATCTGGATGTCCTCGGCGGAGACGAACACCGCGGCTTCGCCGACGAATCCCTTGGCCATGGCCGCGGCGCGCTCGCGCGCCGGATCGTCGACGTCCGACGTCCACGCGGCGTAGTGGGTACCCACACGCGACAGCTCGAGGCGGTGCAGCATGTCGACGGCCTTGTGGCGAATCGCCTGGAACGATGCGATCGGTCGATCGAACTGCACGCGCACCTTCGCGTACTCGACCGCGAGCTCGAGGGCCGCGTCACACGCACCGACGAGCTCTGCCGCGAGCATCACCGCGGCATCATCGACGATGCGACGCCACGTCGCCGTCTGATCGGTCACGGGCCCGACGGGCTGGGCCGGCGTGTCGGCGAGCACGAGCCGAGCCGCCTTGCGCGTCGGATCGAGCGTCGGGATCGCCTCGGCGACGGGTGCCTGCATGAGGAACGAGCCGAGCCCCTCCTCCGTACGCGCCACGACGATCACCCAGTCGGCGGTGTGCCCGTCGAGCACGAGGAGCTTCACTCCGTTGAGCACCCAGGTGGCACCCTTGCGCCGAGCCCGGGTGCGAACACGGTCGACCGGGTCGCCATGACCCTGCTCCTCGAGCGCGACGGTGCCCCGGAGGGTTCCGGATGCCAGCGGCCCGAGCAGGTCGTCGGCCCCGAGGTAGCGCGCCGCGAGCGTCGCGAGGACCGCCGAGGAGAAGAACGGGCCCGGGAACGGGAGCCGGCCCATCTCTTCCATGACGACGGCCATGTCGACGAGCCCGAGCCCCAGACCGCCCTGGGCCTCGGGGACCAGCAGGCCCGGCCAGCCGACGCCGGCGATCTTGCTCCACAGCTCGTCGGTGAAGCCCCGCTCGTCGTCGGCCATCGCCCGGACGTACGCGTCGGGCGCCTCGTTGGCGAGGAAGGCCCGCACCGCGTCCCGCAGGGCGTCCTGGTCGTCGGAGAAGGTGAAGTCCATCCGATCTGCGCTGCTCCCGCTCCGTCGTCGCCGCGGCTACCCCGCTTCCACCCCGCTGGTGGGGGCTCACGAAACCTGACACGCACGTTAGTCAAGGGCCCGCGCGGCTCGCTATCGTGCGGCTTCTGCGATGACCTTCTCCGCGACGAGATCGACCCCTCGGCGGCTGGCACCGACCAAAGTGCCCCGCCGCGCCCGCCCTAACCTGGGCTCCGTGGCGGCTCCTCCGCGCTCGCGGCCTCCCGACCCTGCGCGGCGCCTGCCGCCGACCTCGCTCCGTCCGGGCGCGCCCGAACCCCAGGTGCCGTACGGGGCACCGCGGCCGCAGACGCTCGGCGGTGGGCCCCGACCCCAGCCGAGGCCTCGTCACCATTCTCCGGCTCGCGGTGCGCCGCTTCCGCGGGTCCTGCTCGCCGGCGTGCTCGTGCTCGCGACCCTCGCCGGTGGCTACTGGTTCCTGCTCCGGGGCGACGGCGGACCTTCCGGCGCGTTCCCCCAGGCCGAGCAACGCATCACCGCCGCGGCGCGTGCGGTGACCGAGAGCGCGACGGCGGTCCAGCGATACCTGGAGCTCGAATCGTTCGCCGTCGCGATCGATCAACAGCTCGTCGTGATCCGGGCCGAGACCGAGAAGCTGCGCAAGGTCGAACAGGACTCCGACGGTGACGCCGCGGTCATCGCCGGGGACGCGGTCGACGCCGCGACCCGCATCGCCACCTCCAGCGTCTCGTTCCGCGACGCCATCGCCGGATCAGGTGATCTCGCCGACGCCGACGCGGCCCGCCTCGACATCGAGGCATCGATCACGAAGCTCGAGCAGCAGCTACGCGCCTGGAAGAAGCTCTAGGAAGAGAGCAGCGAACAGATGGACTTCGCCCACACGCCAGAGGATGAAGCTTTCCGCGACGAGCTGCGGACCTGGCTCGACATCAGCCTGCCCAAGTTCCTTGCCGACTGGGGCGGCGACGAAGACCCGGGTGGTGGTCGTCAGGCTGGCATCGCGCGCAGCCAAGAGCGACGCAAGGACTGGCAGCGGCGTCTCGACGAGGGCCGGTGGGCGGCGATCAACTGGCCCAAGGAGTGGCACGGCCGCGAGGCCACGCCCGTCCAGAACGTCATCTACTCCGAGGAGATGGCCCGGGTGCGCGCCCCCGGCATCTTCAACGCGAACGGGCTCTGGCAGATCGGCCCGATGATCATCACGTGGGGGACCGAGGAGCAGCAGCAGCACTGGCTGCCGGGAATCCTCTCGGCCGAGGAGCACTGGTGTCAGGGCTTCAGCGAGCCTCAGGCCGGCTCGGACCTGGCGAACCTGCGCACCACCGCGATCCTCGATGGCGACGAGTACATCGTGAACGGGCAGAAGATCTGGATCTCCACCGCGCACCTCGCGAGGTGGGGCCTCTTCCTCCTTCGCACCGATCCAGGTGCGATCGAGCGCGGGGCGAAGCACGAGGGCATCACCGCGTTCATCATCGACATGGAGACGCCCGGCATCGAGTGCCGACCAATCCGTGACATCGTCGGTGACGAGATGTTCAACGAGGTGTGGTTCACCGACGCGCGGATCCCGGTGGGGCACCGTCTCGGCGAGGAAGGCCAGGGCTGGCAGGTCGCCATGGGCACGCTCGGACGCGAACGCGTCGGGACGGCCGGCTTGGCGATCACGATGGCGGCCGACCTGCGGGCGATGATCTCGGCGGCGCGTGCCGTCAACCCGGACGCGCTCGAGGACCCGGAGATCCGCGAGCGGATCGCGCGGGCCTACACCGACATCGAGTTCACGAAGCTCCTGAACTACCGCGCCCTCACCAAGATCATCAAGGGCCAGAAGAACTGGCCCGAGGTGCCGCTCGCGAAGCTGCAGTGGAGTCACCTCGCCCAGACGCTCGCCGAGCTCGCCGTCGACCTGCTCGGACCGAATGGGTTGCTCGCGAAGGGCGGGCCGGACGCGATCGACGGCGGGAGCTGGACGCGTCTGTACAGCTTCCAGCGCTACACATCGATCGGCGCGGGTGCGACCGAGGTGCAGAAGAACATCATCGCCGACCGCGCCCTCCTCCCCCGCACCTGACCCCAAGGACCCGGTGCGCGAGCTCACGCAGTTCGACTAGCCCGCAGCCCTCGCCAGCACCGCCCGAACGTGGCGCGCGATGACGACGTCCTCGTCGGTCCGCACGACGCGCACGGTCACCGGCGAGTCGTCGACGCTGATGATCGCCTCGTGTGCGGCATTGCGGTCACGGTCGATCCGGATACCGAGATGTCCCAGGCCTTCGCACGCTTCTGCCCGCACGGGCGCCGCCCGCTCACCGATCCCCCCTGCGAAGACCACGCTGTCGAGTCCGCCGAGCAACGCTGCGTACGCACCGATCTGCATGCGGACGCGCGTCACGAACACTTCGACGGCCAATCCGGCTACCGCGTCGCCGGCCGTACGAGCGGTCAGAAGCTCACGCATGTCGCTCGTGGAACCGGAGAGTCCACGCAGCCCTGACTCGCGATCGAGCAGACGCTCCAGGCCGTCGGCGTCGAGTTCGCGCGCTCGGAGGAGGTGAACGAGAGCACCGGGATCGAGATCGCCGCTGCGTGTCCCCATCGGCAGCCCACCCGTGGGGGTCATCCCCATGGTGGTGTCGACCGACTGGCCGTCGCGGACGGCCACCATGCTCGCCCCGCTCCCGAGATGCGCGAGAACCGCTCGACCGAGCACCTCGGCCCCTACCGACCCGACCAGGTACTCGTACGACAGCCCGTGGAAGCCGTACCTCCGCATGCCGATGCCGGCGAGCTCGCGCGGCAGCGCAAGTCGCCACGCGGCTTCGGGCATCGTCCGGTGGAACGCGGTGTCGAAGCACGCGACCTGCGGCACCGAAGGGCGCGACGTCTTGACCGCGTCGATCGCTGCGAGCGCGGCCGGCAGGTGCAGCGGGGCGAAGGGCTCGGCGGCACGGAGCTGCTCGAGCACCTCGGGGGTGACGAGTACCGGTTCGTACAGGTGCGGTCCCCCGTGCACGACGCGGTGCCCGACCGCGTCGGGCTCACCGGCGTCGGCGATCAGCCGGTCGAGGACCTGCGCCACCGCGCCGGCCGCGCCGGCCGCGGCGTCGAGGTGGTCGACGGTCGCCTCGGCGACACGAGTCTCCTGGCGGCCGTCAATACGCCCGTCGAGGCGCCCGTCGAGGCGCCCGTCGAGGCGGTAGACCGCGCCCTTCACCGACGACGACCCGCAGTTCAGGCAGCACACCAGCAGCGTTCCGGAAGGGCGGTCGCCCTCCGCGCTCACGACCCCGACCAGCGCCAGTCGCGAACCTCGGGCATGTCCTCGAAGCGCTCGACGATGTAGCCACGATGACGCTTGAGCATCTCGTTGCAGTGTGTGATGAGTGACTCACCGCTCGGCGGGACGTTGCTCGCCCTTCGAAGCGCCTCGAGCACGAGGTGGAACCGGCTCATGCCGTTGCGCACCACCATGTCGAAGGGCGTCGTCGTCGTGCCCTCCTCTTCGTACCCACGCACGTGGAACCTCCCCGGGCGCGGACGCCCGTGGATCGCGTGGTGCACCGCGCTCGGGTATCCGTGGAACGCGAGCACCACGTCGCGCTCCGCCGTGAACAGCTCGAGGAACCGACCTTCATCCATCCCGTGCGGGTGATTTGCAGGGGTGAACAGCGCCATCAGGTCGACCACGTTCACGACGCGGAAGACCAGCTCGGGCACGTGCTCGCGCAACATGTCGGCCGCCGCCAGCAGCTCCAGCGTCGGGATGTCCCCCGCGGACGCCAGGACGACGTCGGGCTCGGCTTGATCGCCGTGCACCGACCCCGCCCAGTGCCAAACGGATGCACCGGCGGCGCAGTGCTGACGCGCCGCATCCATGTCGAGCCATTGTGGTTGGGGCTGCTTGTCGATCACGATGAGGTTGACGTTGTCGCGGCTGCGAAGGCAGTGGTCGGCCACCGACAGCAGACAGTTCGCGTCGGGCGGCAGGTACACGCGCGCGACATTGCCCCGCTTGGTGAGCACGGTGTCGATGAGTCCCGGGCCTTGATGACTGAACCCGTTGTGGTCGTTGCGCCAGCAGGTCGACGTGAGCAGCACGTTCAGCGACGCGATCGGCTCACGCCAGGTGAGGTCGGCCGAGGCCTCGAGCCACTTCGTGTGCTGCACGAGCATGGAGGCCGACACCATCGCGAACGCCTCGTAGGTCGCGAACAGCCCGTGGCGTCCGGTGAGGAGGTAGCCCTCCAGCCAGCCCTCACAGTTGTGCTCGCTGAGGATCTCCATGACTCGCCCGTCGGGCGACACATGATCGTCGGTGGCGAGCAGCGGGGCGACCAGGCAACGATCCTCGACCTCGAAGACGGGGGTCAGGCGGTTCGACGTGGTCTCGTCGGGGCAGAACAAACGGAAGTTCGCCGCCTCCGCGTTGCGTACGAAGATGTCGCGCAGCACCTCGCCGAGGTAGCTCGTCGACTCCAGCTGCTGCTCGCCGGGGCGCTGGACGTCGACCGCGTAGTCGGTGAAGTCGGGCAGGTCGAGAGGCCGCAGCACCCGACCACCGTTGGCGTGCGGGTTCGCTCCCATACGGCGGTCACCGGTCGGCGCCAGGTCGGTGAGGGCGGCGACCGGCTGCCCCTCGGCATCGAACAGCTCCTCCGGGCGGTACGACCGCATCCACTCCTCGAGCATCTGCAGCTGGGCCGCGTCGTCGCGTGGGTGCGGCAGCGGCACCTGATGCGCGCGCCAGGTGCCCTCGACCGGGAGCCCGTCGACCTCCTTCGGGCCAGTCCAACCCTTGGGTGTGCGCAACACGAGCGCCGGCCAACGCGGGCGCTCACCGAACCCGCGGGCCCGCGCGCCTTCCTGGATCACGCGAATGTCGTCGAAGCATCGGTCGAGCGTCACGGCCAGCTCGCGATGCACCGCATGCGGATCGTCACCTTCGACGAAATGCACGTCGTACCCGTGCCCACCGATCATCGACGCGATTGCTTCGTCCCGCGTCCGGCCGAGCACGGTCGGACCCGAGATCTTGTATCCGTTGAGGTGCAGGATCGGAAGGACAGCTCCGTCGCGCTCGGGGTTGAGGAAGTTGATGCCCTGCCACGAGCCCGACAGCGGCCCGGTCTCGGCCTCGCCATCACCGATCACACAGGCGACGATGAGATCCGGGTTGTCGAACGCTGCGCCGAAGGCGTGCACGAGCGCGTAGCCGAGCTCGCCGCCTTCGTGGATCGATCCCGGGGTCGGCACACTCACATGGCTCGGCACACCGCCCGGCGTCGAGAACTGCCGGAACAGGTGGCGCATGCCGGGGGCGTCGCGCGAGACGTCGGGATACACCTCGGAGTACGTGCCCTCGAGCCAGTCGTTGGCGAGGATCGCAGGGCCGCCGTGACCCGGGCCGGTGACGTAGACGATGTTCGCGTCGCGCTCCCGAATCACGCGGTTGAGGTGCGCGTACACCAGGCTCAAGCCCGGCGACGTGCCCCAATGGCCGAGCAGTCGCGGCTTGATGTGCTCGGGCGACAACGGCTCACGCAGCAACGCGTTGTCGAGCAGGTAGATCTGGCCGACCGTGAGATAGTTCGCGGCACGCCAGTAGGCGTCGATCGCATCGAGCTCTGCGTCGTTCACTCCGGCTGTGGTGCCCACCAGGCCGTCAGGGTACTCAGCCGTCGAGCATCCAACGGAACATCGCGGTGATGACGAGCGGGGTTCCCGGGTGCACGATGTTCGGCGCAAGGTTGAACTCGTCGGGCGGCCCGGACTGGGGCTCGACGCACACGGCGTGCTCGGGGTCGGTGAAGACGACGACGCACGCGCAGTCGGTCGTGATCGTCAGCGTGGCCGCGCCGGGCCAGCGCAAGATCGCCGCCGGCTCACCGAGATCCGTGAAGCAGTCGTCCCACGGCGGCGGCACCACTGGAACCACCTCGCCACTCGGGATGCCCTCGCCATCGCGGCGATACATGCCGTCGGCGTGCAGCTCCACCTCGAGCGGCTCACCCCGATCGAGGTAGCGGCTCCACCACGGGTGCCAGCCACACGACGCGGGCATCGCCCGCTCGGCTGCGTGCACTTCCATGGTCAAGGAGAGCGCGTCGGGAACGAGTGAGAAGCGCTGCAGGACGCGCCCACCGAACGGCCACGGATCAACGAGTGGCGCCGAGAGCACCGCGCTCCTGGTGTCGACGTGGTCGACCTGCCACGGGTGATCGCGCACCGTCCCGTGGATCGCGTGCGGCAGATTGTTACACGGCACGTGGTACGTCTCGTCGTCGAAGGCGAACTCGCCGTGGCGAACGCGGCCGGCCCACGGCGCCATCGGGAAGATGCCGTGGTTGTGATCGTCGACCTCGGGCGGGACGACGAGCGCGACATCACCGACGCCGAAATGGGTGACGCGACCCCCGCCGACCGGGTCGACGACGAGTCGCGCGTCACCTGCGGCCAGGCTGATCACGTCAGGCCAGGCACGTCAGGCCAGCCGCTCGATCACCGTTGCGTTCGCCTGGCCGCCACCTTCGCACATGGTCTGGAAACCGTATCGGCCACCCGTCGCCTCGAGGTGGTTGAGCATGGTCGTCATGATCCGCACGCCGCTCGCCCCGAGCGGATGGCCGATCGCGATTGCCCCACCGCGCGCGTTGTACTTCTCCGGGTCGGGCTTGAACTCCTTCGCCCACATCAGCGCGATCGCCGCGAACGCCTCGTTGCACTCCATCGCGTCGAAGTCGTCGATCGACATCCCGGTGCGCTCCAGGAGCTTCCGGGTCACCGGGTTCGGTGCCGACAGCACCAGCACCGGGTCGTCGGCCAGGACCGCGAAGTGGACGAACCGCGCGCGGATCGGCAGGCCGAGCCGTTCCGCCGTCGCGCGATCGGCGATGAGCATCGCTGACGCGCCGTCGCTCATCTGCGACGCGTTCCCCGCGGTGATCGCCGGGGCAGGCTGGTCTTCGGACTCCCACGCCGGCTTCAGCGCAGCGAGGCCCTCGAGTGTGGTGCTGCGCCGGATCCCCTCGTCGGCGTAGAGCACCGCGCCGGTCTCTCGGCCTTCCTCGTCGCGGATCGGAACCGGGAGGATCTCCTTGGCGAAGAAGCCGTTGTCGGTGTTCTCGGCTGCCCGGCGTTGGCTCTCCAGCGAGAAGGCATCCATCTCCTCGCGCGTGACCCCGAACCTGTCGGCCAGGACCTGGGCGACCCAGAACTGGATGCCGAGCACGCCACCACACGCCTCGAGGAACGCGGGCGAAAACGGGCCGATGCCGCCGCGCGCGATGCTCGACATGGGCGCGCGCGTCATTGACTCGACGCCGCAGGCGATGCCCAGGTCGTACGCGCCGGCCATCACACCCTGCGCCACGAAGTGCATCGCTTGTTGCGATGAACCGCACTGACGGTCGACCGAGGTCGCCGGCACGTGCGGCGGAAGGCTGGCGGCCACCCACGCGTTGCGGGTGACGTTGCAGCCCTGCTCTCCCGCCTGGCTGACGCAGCCGCCGACGACGTCGTCGATCTTGCCGGGGTCGACGTCGTTGCGCTCGAGCAGCTCACGGAGCGCGTGCCCGAGCAGATCGGTCGGGTGCCAACCGGCGAGCGCTCCCTTGCGCTTGCCGATCGCCGTGCGCAGGGTGTCGACGATGACCGCTTCGCGGACCTCCATGCGTACTGGCATCCGGCGTGCCTCCAACGAGATCGGTCCGGACGGTCGGGATTTGCGGAACGTGGCCCCGGAAACCTGACATCGTAGTCAGGTGCGCATCGCCACCCTCGTGAAGCAGATCCCTGCCTTCGAGGAGCTCGAGCTCGGTGACGACGGGCGGCTCAAGCGCGAAGGGCTGGAGCTCGAGATGAACCCGTACTGTCGACGCGCGGTCGCGCAGGCGGTCGAGCTCGCGGCCGCGGTCGGAGACGGCACGGTCACGGTGTTCACCCTCGGACCGCCCGCGGCCGAGGACGTGCTCCGCGAGGCGATCGCGTGGGGCACCGAGAACGCGGTGTCGGTCGACGGCGTCCTCGTCACCGACCCCGCATTCGCAGGCTCCGACACGCTCGCGACCGCGCGGGCGTTGGCTGCCGCGATCGAACACGAGGGCCCATTCGACCTCGTGCTCGCGGGCCGCAACTCCGTCGACGCCGACACCGGCCAGGTCGGGCCCGAGCTGGCCGAGCTCCTCGATCTGCCCTTCGCGACCGGCGTGCGCCACCTCAGCGTCAAGGGACAGACCCTCCACCTACGTTGCGAGCACGACGACGGATGGGCACAGCTCGAGGTCGACCTGCCGCTCGTCGCTTCCTGCGCCGAGCGCTTGATCGACCCGTGCAAGGTGCCGCCCGACGGCCGCGCCACCGTGGACGCCGAGCTGATCCGAACGCTCACGGCCGCCGACCTCCGTCCCGGGACATGGGGTGATGGCCCGTGGGGTGCCGCGGGCAGCCCGACCCGGGTCGGACCGGTCCGCGTCCACGAGGTCGCGCGAGCGGGCGTCGTGCTCACGGGATCGATCGATGAGCAAGTACGCGAAGCAGTCGGGCAGCTCCTCGTGCGCGACGCGCTGACCGAGCCCGCCGAGGACGCGGCCGCGATCGAGCGCGTCCCCGAGGCGCGACCCGGTGACGGCCCGATCGTCGGGGTCGTGATGGAGCCGGACCGCCCGCATCTCGGGCGCGAGCTGATCGGAGCCGCGGCGAGCCTGGCCGCCGAGATCGGCGGTTCGGTCACCGCGATCACCTTCGAGACCCCGCGCCCCGCGGTCCTCGGATCCTGGGGAGCCGACGAAGTGGTCGCCGTCGACGGGCTGGTCGAGCTCGGTCTCGTCGAAGAGGACGCCGCACGGATCGTCGCGGAATGGGCGGCCGACGCTGACGGCTGGGCCGTACTCGCACCGAGCACGGCATGGGGTCGGGAGGTGGCGGCCCGTGCGGCGGCCCGCCTCGACGCCGGCCTCACCGGCGACGCGGTCGCGATCGAAGTGGCCAACGGCCGTCTCGTCGCCTGGAAGCCGGCATTCGGGGGACAGCTGGTTGCCGCCATCACCTCGAGCTCGGCGGTGCAGATGGCGACCGTGCGGGCGGGGATTCTCACCGCACTCGCGCCGCGCGCCGGCACCGCTTCGGTGCGCACGTTGACGACCCGTGCGCGTGGACGGGTTCGGGTGCTCGCACGAACGCGCGACGATGATCTCGACACCCTCGCCGAGGCTCGGGTGGTCGTCGGCATCGGTCAGGGAATCGCGCCCGACGAGTACACCGCACTCGACCCGCTGCTCGCCGCGCTCGGGGCAGAGCTGGCGGCGACCCGCAAGGTCACCGACCGCGGGTGGCTCCCACGTTCACGTCAGGTCGGCATCACCGGCCGCACGATCGCGCCCCGCCTCTACGTGGCGCTCGCCACGAGCGGGAAGTTCAACCACATGGTCGGGGTGCGCGCCGCTGGAACCGTGCTCGCGGTGAACACCGATCCCGAAGCGCTCGTGTTCCAGGCCGCCGACATCGGGATCGTGGGCGATTGGCACGACGTGGTGCCTCTGCTCGTCGCCGAGATCACCCGGGCCGCGGCGGCCAGGATATGAACGCCCGCGAGACGGCGCAGTACGGTGGCGTCACGACGTTCGCGATTGAAGGGAAGCAACAACGATGAATCTGTTCCTCGCCGACGACAGTCTGGGCTCCGGGTCGTTCTTGCTCGCGATGCTCGAGATCTTCATGTTCGTGATTTGGTTCTGGCTCCTGATCTCGATCTTCAGCGACCTGTTCGCCCGCCACGACGTCTCGGGATGGGCCAAGGCGTTCTGGATCCTGTTCGTGATCTTCATCCCCGTACTCGGGATCCTCCTGTACTTCATCACCCAGGGTCACGGGATGGCGACGCGGGGCCAGGAGCGGATGCAGCAGGCCCAACAGCAGATGCGCCAGGAAGTCGGCTACAGCTCGGCCGACGAGCTCGAGAAGCTCAAGAAGCTCCACGACGCCGGCACGCTGAGCGACGACGAGTACGCGGCCCAGAAGGCCAAGGTCCTCACCTGAGGCGAGGGAGCTCCACGAACAACACGATGAGGAGGGGCGGGCCAGTGGCCCGCCCCTCCTCATCGTCTTCAGGTTGGTCGTCCTCAGGCTGAGGCGTCGGCCTTCTTCGGTGGCCGCCAGAACGCCGCGAGGAACGCCACCGTCCCACCGATCCCCACGATGGCGGTGATGAGCAGCGCCGTGCCCGGATCGAAGGGGAAGGCGAATCCGAAGGCGTCGTCGAGCGACCATTCGCCGGGGCCGAGGGTACCGAGCGCGATCGAGAGGACGGCGACGGTCGCGACGTACTCGTACCCCTCGCCGGGATTGTTGATGAAGAACCCGTTCTTCCAGTGGTTCGTGGCGAGCGCGACGAGCACGATCGACGCAGTGCCGGCGTAAGCCAGCGGGGTCAGGAAGCCGACGATGAGCATCGCGCCGACGCCGAGCTCGGTCAGGGTGACCATCCACGCATGCACCGGCCCCGGCTTGAGCCCCAGGCTCTCGAACCAGTTGGCGATGCCCGGTCCGGTCCTGACCGACTGCAGGTGTCGCCAACCGTGGGCGAACATCATCCCGCCGATCCAGACCCGGGCGATCAGCAGCGCGAGGTTCACCACATCAAGGTCGTTCACGGATTCCTCCACCGACTTGGGGGCGAACAGGGGCGAACAGGGGCGAATGAGCCTCTGCGCACCCTAGCGAGCATCCGGCCCGGAGACGTAGGCTGACACCGACGTCAGCCATGTCGAAGGGGGCTCCCATGCCGAATGTCGAGGACCTCATCCTGGTGAGCGTCGACGACCACGTCGTCGAGCCGCCGACCCTCTTCGACAACCACCTTCCCGAGAAGTGGAAGGAGTTTGCCCCCAAGAGCGTCCGCAAGGACAGCGGGATCGATGTCTGGGTCTACGAGGGGAACGAGATTCCCAACATCGGGCTGAACGCCGTCGCCGGGCGCCCGCCCGAGGAGTACAACATCGAGCCGACGTCGTACGACATGATCCGCGACGGCTGCTACGACATCCACGAGCGCGTCAAGGACATGAACCGCGACGGCGTGCTCGCGTCGATGTGCTTCCCGAGCTTCGTGCAGTTCTGTGGGCAGCTGTTCTCGCGCTCGAAGGACCTCGACATGGGTCTCAACATGGTGCGCGCGTACAACGACTGGCACATCGACGAGTGGTGCGGGACGTACCCCGGCCGGTTCATGCCGCTCTCGATCCCCCCGATCTGGGACCCCCAGCTCATGGCCGACGAAGTTCGACGGGTCGCGAAGAAGGGCTGCCACGCGGTCACGTTCTCCGAGAACCCCCACAAGCTCGGGTGGCCGCACATCTTCGGGGACCACTGGGACCCGTTCTTCGCGGCCTGCGAGGAAGAGGGGACGGTCATCTGTCTCCACATCGGGTCGTCGTCGACGATGTTGCAGCTGGCCGAGGGCGCACCCATCGACATCATGATCACGCTCACGCCGCTGAACACGATGAACGCGGCGACCGACCTGCTGTGGTCGAACGTGCTCCGCAAGTTCCCGAAGCTCCAGTTCGCCCTCTCCGAAGGCGGCACCGGGTGGATCCCCTACTGGCTGGAGCGGGTCGACTATGTGTACCAGCAGCACCGGTTCTGGACGCACCAGGACTTCGGCGACCAGCTCCCGAGCCAGGTGGCACGCGACCACTTCAGCTTCTGCTTCATCAGCGACCGGGCCGGCGTCGACGACCGCGACAAGATCGGTGTCGACTCGATGACCTGGGAGTGCGACTACCCGCACTCGGACTCGACGTGGCCCCACTCGGCCGAGTCGGTGGCCAAGCAACTCGACGGCGTGCCCGACGACGAGATCGCCAAGATCACCCACGAGAACGCGATGCGGATCTACCAGTTCGACCCGTTCCGGCACCGCGCGAAGGATCAGTCGACGGTCGACGCCCTGCGGGCCGAGACGCCCGACTGACAGGAGCGCTGCGCCCAGCCAGACGATCGGCCTGACGATCGGCCTGGCTACCGCGCCCGGCGATGGCGCAGGTCAGGGAGCAGACCGGCGTGGGTGAAGCGCCGGATCACCCGCTCCTCCTCGACATCGATCACCACGGCGTCGCCGGGCTCGCGGCCGTGGATGAACGTGACGACGCAGTCGCCGCACGCCTCGGTGGCTTGCATCACACAGGTGTCGCAGTCGATGAGCATGCGGGCAGCCTCGCACGGGGGTGTGACAGCTACCGGCGCAGGACCTCGAGCAGGACGCCCGAAGAGACCACGGTGGCGCCCTCGGCGGCGGCGTGGTCCCGCACCCACTGGTCCGATGACACCACGATGGCCGCGGTCGTGCTCGAGAGCCGTGCGACCTCCCGAACGACCACTGGGTCGGCCTTCTCGCCGTCGGAGGAGAACAGGACCCGTACGCCCGGGCGCCGCACGGGTGGGGGCGCTGCGACGTCGGCGCCGTCGAAGACCACCACCACGTCGCAACGCAGCCGGAGATGCAGGCGAGCCAGCGCCGCAACCAGCCACTCACGCTGGTCGGCGATCGGCGCGTCGGGCCAGCCTTCCATCGAGACGTTGTACCCGTCGATGACGAGCTGCACGCCCCGAGCGCGCAGCATCGCGTCGAGCCCGTCAGCCGAATCGGCCTGCAGACCCGGTGGGCATGGGACCCGGAGCCGCGTATCGCCAGTGGCCTTGCCGGAGCCAGCCGGCGCCGAGGCCGAGGCCGACGCGGTCAACTTCGTGAGGCCGTCGAGTCGCGTCGCCAGGCGTCGCGCGTCGCGTGCGGCCTCGGAGAGCGCTCGTACCTCGTCAGGAGCAAGCCCACCCGCGCGCGAACGTGCCCGCTCCCGGTCGGCGGTCTCCCTCCGCAGATCGCGCAGTTGCTGTTCTGCCTCTCGAGCCCGCTCAGCCTCGCGCGCGACCCGCGCTTCCGCACCGGCTGCCGCGGCATCGGCCTGCGCGATCGAAGCCTCGCTCTCTTCGCGACGTCGCGCCGCGTCCTCGATCGCCCGATCGGCCCGCAGCTCACGGTCGCGGCGCCCCCGGCGTTCGTCGTGCAGCTGTGCTTCGAGTCGATCAGCGGTCGCCCGGGCATCGTCACGAGCCGCCTCGGCCCGTCGCCGGGCCTCATCGAGCGAGGTGAGCTGCATCTCGCGCGCCTTGGCGTCGTCGTCGCGCTCCTTCTCGGCCCGCTGACGGTCGAACGACGCACACAGCACCCCGAGTGCGAACTCCCACCCGGCGGGACGGGCGGCGAAGAGCACGGAGGCGAGCAGGGGGAGGTCCGATCGCGCCGCGGCCTCGTCGATGCGGCGAAGCGCCAGCGGTGTGCTCCAGGCTTCGAGTGCTGCCGATGCCTCGTCGAGAGCCAGGAAGCGCTCGACGACCCGCTCGAAGAACCCGATGTCGACCTCGAGCGCCCGATGGAGCTGCTGACGGGCGGTCCCGCTCCCGAGACGTTTCGGGTCGAAGCCGGCGAGTGGACGCAGTACGGCAGGAAGATCGCCGTCGTAGGTCGCAAGCGTCGTCGCGGCCACGTCGAGGAGCGGCACCAGGAGCGACTCCGGAACCGGAAGCCCTTCCGCCGTCGCCGGGGGCGCATCACCCTGCGTGCTCATGGCTCCCCGACTCGCTCCTTCAGGAAGACCCGGCTCGCCTCGGAGACCGGCACGGTGGCCGCCAGGTCTTCGATCGCCACGTCGGCGGTCGGCACGTCGAGCGTCACCGTCTCGATCGCATCGCCGGATGCAGCACACCAACGGCACGCGATCTCCTCGACGAGCTCGTCGAGCAGCTCGCGGTCCTCGACCTCGAGGTCACCACCGACACTGAAGTGGTGGTACTCACGAGTGCGGCGCGTCACCGTCACGTCGAAGCGCGTGAGATTTCCACAGCTTCGACACCGATAGCGAGCGCTCATGCACGAGAGTGTATCCCCGAGCCCGCGGATCACGAACGCACGTTCGCCCCTATGTGCGTACCGCGCGTGCTCCGCGCCCCGGGGCTGCGCCGGGCGAAGCCGCGCTCGCCCGGTCGTCGTGCTTGTCGCGGCGGCGCATCATGAGCCGGCGCCCGCCTTCGACGAAGAGGGTCACGAGGGCGGCCGACACCAGGGCCCAGAGCAGGATGATCACGACGATCGGAACGAAGCGCGACATGTCGCTCTTCACGATCACGTCGAGCAGCTTCTGGCTGCTCAGGTAGCCCGCCTTGCGCGCCGGGAACCCCACGATCGCGAGGCCGAGCGGGAGCGCGACAAGCCACGCGAGGACGCGCAACGGCAACGGCAATGCTTCTCGACTGCCGCGACCGCGATCTGCTCCGGCTGCTCCCGCGCCGTCGGGCGCCGAGCCGCGCGAAGGCACGGCGACCGGAGAGCTCACCGGCGCTGCAGTGCCGGGCGACGGAGCCGACGAGAGCACCGCGGTGCCACCCGCGCCGGACGCGGCTCCCCCTGCCGTCACCGTCGGACGCGACCGCCGGCGGGGTGCCGGAGGTGGCGCGCCACCCGAGGTTGCCGGCTGGCGCGGGGCGACAGTCTGGGGCGCCGCCCCGCCGGGCTTGGGCGTGCCGGGCTCCGGTCGAGCCTGGAGGCCCGGCGGCACCTTGAGCACCTGGCCGCACTGCTCGCAGCGGAACGACGCTCCGTCCGCGAGTGCATCGATGCGCTTCTTCGTCCCGCACGACGGGCATTGCAACGCCTTTGCCATCAAGCACCTTCCTCGCGTGCAGCGACGCTGGTCCGCACGAACCCTTCGAGCACGGCCGCGGCGCGTCCGTCGTCGATCGATGCCGTCGCGGAGTCGATCCCGTCGGCGATGTCGTCGGCAATGCCGGCCGCGACCAGCGCCGCGGCCGCGTTCAGCACCGCGATGTCGCGCACCGGGCCCGCCTGACCCGAGAGTACGCGGTGGACGACCGCGGCGTTGCCGGCGGCATCCCCACCCGCGAGCGCACCGGGCGCGGCAGCGGGAATCCCGAAGGAGCCGGGATCGAGCTCATAGCTGCGGACCGAACCGTCGCGGAGCTCGTACACGGTCGAGGTCGTCGTGGTCGTGAGCTCGTCGAGCCCATCGTGCCCAAAGAACACCAGCGCCCGTTCGGCCCCGAGCGCCGCGAGCGTACCGATCATGCGCTCGGCCATCGCCGGGTCGGACACGCCAACGGCCTGACGACGGACGCCCGCAGGGTTCGCGAGCGGGCCGAGGAAGTTGAACGTCGTTGCCACACCCAACTCACGCCGAGGCGGTCCGGCGAAGCGCATCGCGGGATGGAAGCGGGGCGCGAAGCAGAAGCCGATGCTCGCCTCGCGCACGCAGCGTGCCACACCCTCGGGGCCGAGATCGATCACGACGCCGAGGGCTTCGAGCACGTCGGCCGAGCCACACCGCGAGGACGCGGCCCGATTCCCGTGCTTGGCGACCCGGGCCCCCGCGCCGGCCGCGATCACGGCCGCCATGGTCGACACGTTCACGGAGCCGGACCGGTCGCCACCGGTTCCGCAGGTGTCGACGAGCGTGCCGGGGTCTTCGATCTCCACCCGGTCGGCGAAGCGCAGCATGGTCCGTACCAGCGCGGCGAGCTCCCGGGGTGACTCCCCCTTCGCCCGAAGGGCCACGGCGAAGCCCGCGATCTGTGCGTCGGTCGCCTCGCCCTCGAGGATGGTCGCGAGCGCTCGTTCGGCGAGCTCGTCGGAGAGCTCCTCGCGACGGACGAGCCGACCGAGGACGTCGGGCCAGAGGGCGGTCTCGGTCACGGTGTCAATCCCAGCACAGGTCTCAGTCCCACCAGAGATGATGGTCGAGGACACCGCGGCCGATCAGCCCGAGCTGCACCTGGCTCGTGCCCTCGACGATGGTGAGCTGCTTCGCGTCGCGGTAGTACAGCTCGAGCGGGTGATCCTGCATGTAGCCGGCCGCGCCGAGCATCTGCAGCGCTTCGCCCGACACCTTCACCGCGATCTCGGTGGCGTAGTACTTCGCGATCGACAGGTACGGCACCCACTCCTTGGTGAACTGGCCCCGGTCGGCCATCCACGCGGCACGATAGGTGAGCAGACGCGCCGCCTCGATCTCGGCCGCGAGCTCGGCGATCTTCCACTGGATGCCCTGGAAGTCGGCGATGCGCTGCTCGAACGCCTCGCGCTGCTTCACGTACTCGACCGCGTACATGAGCGCGCCCTCGGCCAGACCGATGCCGCGAGCCGCGACGATGGGCCGCATCGAGTTGAGCCCCAACATGGCGAGACGGAAGCCACCGACCTCACCGATGACGTTCGCGGCCGGCACTCGCACCTCGTCGAGCACGAGCTCGCCGGTGTCGACGCCACGCACACCCATCTTCTTGTCAACGCGTCCCACGTCGACGCCGGGCCACGAACGCTCGACGATGAACGCGGTGACGCTGTCGTGGGCGCGCGATTCGACCGGCCCCGTCTTCGCGAAGACGCAGTACCAGTCGGCCTGGCGGACCCCCGACATCCAACACTTGGTGCCGCTCAGGATCCAGTCGTCCCCGTCGCGTCGCGCTCGGGTGCGCATGCCCATGACGTCACTGCCGGCCTGGGGCTCCGAGAGCCCGAACGCGGCACGTTGCTCACCCGTGGCGATGGGCGTGACGTAGCGACGCTGCTGCTCGTCGTTTCCGGCGATCATCACCGGCCCCGTCGCCAGTCGCGTCAGCAGCAGCATGAGCGCCGCCGACTGTGAGTACTTGGCGACCTCCTCGATGGCCAGCGTGAGGCCCAGGATCCCGGCCCCCGAGCCGCCGAGCTCCTCGGGGATGCAGAGGCCGGTCAGCCCGGTATCGACGAAGAGGTCGAAGAGGTCCTGCGGGTATTCCTCGGTGGTGTCGATCTCACGGGCCCTGGGCGCGACTCGCTCCTGGGCGAGCTTGCGGCAGGTGGCCTGGAGCTCCGCGAGCTCGGGCGAGAGGTCGAACAGCACCAGGGAAGGCTACCGGCCGCCGTGCACGCTCGACCCTTCGCGGCCCCTCCTGGCCGAGCAGCGACCGTCAGGCGGATTGGCGGCGCTGACGGATGAGCCGACGTCGCTCCCGGGCAGTGAGGCCACCCCAGACGCCGTCGTTCTCCCGCGTCGAAACCGCGAACTCCAGGCACGAGTCGGCCACGGGACACAGCGCACAGATGGCCTTGGCCGCGTCGGCCGCGTCGTCGTCCTCTTCCGAGGGATGGAAGACCTGGGGGTCCACACCTCGACAGCGGGCCTGGTCTCGCCAGGTGCTCACCGTGCTGATGGCACTCATTTGCACTTCACCGTCCTCGCTCCGCCCCCGGGGGAAAGGAGGGAGCATGGGTATAACGACACGGCGGGGGCGCCTATTCCACCCCCTTTTCGACCATCGCGGTCCCGACCTGAACCCGCGGGACCTGAGTCCGC
>JALHSW010000170.1 GCA_022865365.1 Acidimicrobiia bacterium
ATGCGGGCGAACATGTGGAGCGTCATTGCGTTGTGGCGCTCGGGACGGCTCATCGTGACCGTCATGATGTGAGCATCGACTTCGACCAACGCATCAGGCATCCGTCGGTTCTACCGAACCCGGTGCCCGAGAGGCAAGCCTGCGGTTCGGTGCAACAACCGCCGTGGCGCGCTACAACGCCAACGGTGACTGCGGCCGCATCACTGACGACCGGCTGATCGCGGCAGGCCGAGGTGGCGCTCGGCGATGTTGTTGCGGTTGATCTCGGAGGTGCCGCCCTGGATCGTCGTCACCGGCGCGTGTCGCGCGTCGGCCTCGATCCAGCCGTCGGCCGCGGCCCCGGGCTCGTGCAGCTGCAGCAGGCCGTCGGGCCCGGCCAGCTCCTGGAACCAGTGCGCGGCCTTGAGATACGCCTCGCTCGCGAACACCTTGGTCATCGAGCCCTCGAGACCCGGGAGCCCGCCCTTGGCCGCGATCGAAGCCGTGCGTTGGGTCAACAGCGCGGCCACCTCGTTGTCGATCGCGACCCGCGCCATGCGCTCACGCGCGATCGGATCGTCGATGACGCCCGCCTGGCGCGCCCAGGCCCCGAGCCGACGCAAGAGCGGGACGGCGGGGTTCGTCCCACCCATGACCCCGCGCTCGAACGCGAGCGCCACGCCGAGGACCTGCCATCCCCCGTCCACCTCCCCGAGCACCCACTCGTCGCCCACCCGCACGTCGTCGTAGAACGTCGCGTTGGTGCGCTCGGCCCCCATCGTGAACACCGGCTCCACCGTGATCCCCGGCGTGTCCATCGGGAGGATGAACATCGTGAGGCCCCGGTGCTTCGGCGCGTCGAGGTCGGTGCGCGTGAGCAACACGAGCCATCGCGCCTCGTGCGCCATCGTCGTCCACATCTTGGCGCCGTTGATCACCCAGCCGTCGCCGTCGCGAACTGCGCGCGTGGTCACCGACGCGAGATCGCTGCCGTGATCGGGTTCGCTGAGCCCCATGCACACCAGCGCCTCACCCGCGAGGATCGACGGGAGGATCTGCTCCTTCTGGGACTCCGTGCCGACGTGGTTGACGACCCCGGCGATCATGACCGCGACCCCGAGACCGTCCATCGGAGCGGCGGCCTTCTCGAGCTCGTTGAAGAGCACCCAGAGCTCGATCGGGTCACCGACACCGAGCCCCGGCACGGCGCGCTCGATCAGCCCGTGCTCGGCAAGCGCTCGATTCAGGGGCGGACAGTTGAACGTCCCGGTCTCGTGCTGCAGGTCGATGTCGGCCGGTGTGACCGTCTCGGCGATGATCCGCTTGATCTGGCGCCGATACTCCTGCGTCGGCGGCGGGAGCTCGAAGTCCACGTCAGCTCTCTCCCGGAGCATGCACCTCGGCGGCGCGCACCGACGGCCCCCACACCCGGTCGGCAAGGCGCAAGCACTCGCGGCCGGGGTCGTCGAACACCAGCGGCCAGCCGCGGGCGCGTCGGTAGTAGAGCTGGATGTCGTACTCCGTGGAGAATCCGTATCCGCCGTGGAAGTGCAGGCTTCGGTCCGTCGCGCGGGCCGCGGCATCGGTGGAGAACAGGAAGGCCATCGACGCCAGCACAGAGAAGTCGGTGACATCGTTGTCGTCGACGTCACATCGACCGGGTTCGGTTCGCTCGCCGGCCCACGCCGCCTTGTGGGCGAGCAGCCGTGCGCCGTCGACGAGCGCCGGGAGGTCGGCCAGCCCGTGCTGGACAGCCTGGAACGAACCGATTGGTACGCCGAACTGTTGACGCGCCTTGGCGTACTCGACGCCCAGGTCGAGGGCCGCGTCGGCGATACCGGCCAGCGCGGCCGCGAGCAGCACCTTCCACTCGTCGCGGGCGCGCTCGAACTCAGCCCGGGTTCCGATCACTTCGCGATCGCCGACGCGCGCGGAACGGTCGGCCAGTGGCGCCGATGCGTGGTTCCGAGGACCGGAACCCGGAGGCGCCGCGCGGACTGCTACGAGCTGTTCGCCGTCGAGCCCCACGACCACGTCGGCCACCGCGCCGGCGGGGACCAGACGCCAGGTGCCGTCGTCGGTTGCCGGGCGAAACGCGAGGCAGGCGATCGAGGTGCCGTCGAGAACGTCGGGCGACAGCAGCAGGCGCGCCGCGACGAGGTGCTCGACGAGCGGTACCGGCGCGATCGATCGTCCGAGCTCCTCCGCCACCACCACGAGGTCGCCGAGTGTGGCACCGCCACCCCCGAACGCCGTCGGTACTCCCATCCCCGGCGCCCCGATCTCCCGGATCCGTTCCCAGAGCGCGGGGTCGAAGCCGAGCGGTTCGGACGCACGGGCGACCGACGTCGGCGCTTCCCGAGCGAAGAACGCGCTGAAGAGGTCCCGAATCGCCGTCTGGTCGTCGGACAGCTCGAGATCGACGGTCATGTGATCAGAGCCGCGCCAAGGACGGGTAGATCGTCAGCTGGTGAGGACGTTCGGGCGTGGGAGCCCTGCGGCCTCGCACAGCAGGTAGTAGGCGGCCAGCGTCCCGGCCCCGTCGGTGACGCTCTCGACGTTCCCGTCGGCGTCGAGGTTGAGGTTCGCGCCGTACATGTGGAACCAGACACGGGTGTCGTCCTCGACACATTGCAGCGTGTGCACCGAGCCGGCGGGCTCATACAGGAACGACCCGGCATGGTTCACGTAGTCGTACTCCTTGTACTTCCAGCCACCCGACACGGTGTACCCCCAGACCGGGCCGGTGTGGCGGTGCGTCTGCACCTCGAAGCCGGACTGGAAGATGTTCTCGATGATCCAGAGACCCTCGGTCTCCTTCACCTGGATCACCTTGAGCTTCGCCCCGGCCCCGATGTCGACCCAGGGGAGCTCGTCGGCACCGATGTGGACGGCGGTCGGTGCGTCGTGGATAGCGGTCATGCGGAAACCTCCCGAGCAAACGTGGCCAGGCGGAACGTGGCGGACCGATCCTGCCAGACTCAGCCTGCCACCCACGACCAGGAGCAGCCATGAGCGACCGGGCCACCGAGAACCGGAAGCTGATCGAGGGCTACTGGGACGTCCTGGAACGGCGTGACTTCGAGGGGTGCGCGGCCTACTTCGCCGAGGATGGCGTCTACACCGACGTACCCGTCGGCGAAGTCGGTGCCACCGGGCCGGCCGAGGTCGCGGCCCGCCTCCGCCTCGGGTTGGAGCCCATCGAGCGCTACGTGCACCACTTGGGCAACATCGTGGCGTCCGAGAGCGTCGTGATGACCGAGCACGTCGAAGAGTGGTTCTGGCACTCCGGCGAGCACGTCGCCCTGCCGTTCGTCTCCGTGATGGAACTCCGCGACGGCAAGATCACGCGTTGGTGGGACTACTTCAACCTGGCGACCCTGCTCGACGGCGCACCGCAGTGGTGGCTCGACCACATCGCGTCGGGGTACCGCTGAGCCACTACCGCTGCGCCGGCGTGGCGGAAGCTGCGGGGCGTGTGAACACGACCCGCACGTCAGTGAAGCCGGCCTTGCCGAGCAGCCCCTGCAGCATCGTCGTGGTGTTGGCCTCCGCCCGGGCGAGCAGGTGGCTCTCACGCGCCGCGGCGCCGAGCTTGTGGCCGGCAAGCAGGTAGAGGTCGCGCTCGCTGGTCGGGTCGTCGCTGAAGACGCCGGCGATGCGGTCGACGAGACCACGGTCCCGGGCGGCGACGTGGCTACGCGCCGGGTCGACGACCGGCCTCGCGTACGTAGGGCTCGGCAGCGTCACGGTGATGGAACCTTCGGTCCCGAGCACGACCGCGTCGTCGGCGAGGCGCGAGAAGTCGACGTTGGCATCGACGGTCCCGACCGCGTTGAAGATCGTGCGCTCACCCGCGATGAACGACGGGACGAGACCGACATCGTTCTCGACGTCGACGTTCGCCTCGAACGTGCCGCGCGCGGCGCGGAACTGGTGGAGATCCTGCATCTGCTTGAGCAGTACCGGTGGGGTGCGATCGACCTGCGTCGTCGAGAACGGGTCGAAGCTCAACAGGCCACTCAACGCACCGACCAGCAGGAAGATGCCGATGGCGATGGCACCGAGCACCAGCGTCGTGATGGCACCGCGGATGGTGAAGCGTCGCGGACGTCGTTCCGAACGCCGCTCCGAGGGTCGGGGTGCACCAGTGCGCCCCGATCGGTCGTCGGCGACCACGCGCACGACGACCTCCTGGGCCGGTGCGGCCGCGAGCGGGCGATCTTCGCGTGCCCGATCTTCGAGCAGGGTGGACATGGGTTCCCTCCCGGGTCGGGCGCGGCTCGCGCCCCTGTGGCTCCTGCACGCCCAAGGCGCCGCAGGAGCTCGGTCGCATCTACAACGTCGTGCGCCCGAAGCCGGTTCCCGCGAGGGTGGGGTGCGTCACGTCCGCTCCGGTGGCCGATGCGTGCCACGATGAGGAGATGGAGCTCAACGCACGGAACATCGCCCTGATGCTCGCCCG
>JALHSW010000171.1 GCA_022865365.1 Acidimicrobiia bacterium
CGATGTGATCGCGGTGCTGCAGTCCACCGGGCATCCCATCGTCGCGGTCTTGGGCGACGACGCGACGGAGACGATGGGGGTGAACGACCGTGCGCAGCTCGCCGCCGCGGAGGCGGTGCTGCGGGTGCGCATCAACGATGCCTGGATGCGCGAAGGCGTGAGCATGAGCGACCCGACGCGCACCTACGTCGATGTCGGTGTCGAGCTCGAGCCCGATGTGCGACTCCTTCCCGGGGTGATCCTCGAGGGGCGCACTGCCGTCGGCGCGGGTTCGGTGATCGGACCCGACTGTCGCCTCGTCGACACGATCGTCGGGGAGCGCGTGGTCATCCAGCAGACCGTGGCGCGTGAGTCCGAGATCGGTGACGGCGCCACCATCGGCCCGTGGGCGTCGCTGCGTCCCGGCACACGCGTCGGCGTCGACGCGCACATCGGCACGTTCGTCGAGACCAAGAACGCCGACATCGGCGATGGCGTGAAGGTGCCGCACCTCGCGTACATCGGTGACGCCGAGATCGGACCCCGCGCCAACATCGGCGCCGGTACGATCACCGCGAACTACGACGGCAGGAGCAAGCACCGCACCAAGGTCGGCGCCGACGCGCGGGTCGGATCCAACACCGTGCTCGTCGCACCGGTCGAGATCGGTGATGGCGCGTACACCGGAGCCGGCGCCGTCGTGTCACGCGACGTACCGCCGGGTGCGATGGCCAAGGGCGTGCCGGCACGGATCGAGGAAGGCTGGGCCGCCGAACGCGACGCAGCGGACGACGGGAGCGACGGGTCGACGTGAGCAACATGGAGGCGGAGCCGACCCGTCATATGGAGCTGGTGCCGACGAAGCGTCTCATGCTCTTCGCGGGGAGGGGGAACGAAGAGCTGTCGGCCGAGATCGCCAAGGAGCTCGATGTCCCGCTCGGCGAGATCGTGCTCTCCGCGTTCGCCAACGGTGAGCTGTACTGCCGCTACGGCGAGAGCGTGCGGGGCGCCGACCTCTTCGTCCTGCAGAGCCACTCGCCGCCGATCAACGACCGGATCATGGAGCAGCTCATCCTGATCGACGCCGCGAAGCGAGCATCGGCGAGGCGGATCACGGCTGTCTGCCCGTTCTACGCCTACGCGCGCCAGGACCGGAAGGCCGAAGGGCGCGAGCCGATCACCGCGCGCCTCGTCGCCGATCTCCTCACGGTGGCCGGAGCCGATCGGGTGATCACCGTCGACCTGCACACCGGCCAGATCCAGGGCTTCTTCGACATGCCCGTCGACCACCTCACCGCGGTGCCACTGCTCGCAGCGCATCTCGCGGAGACCGTTCTGGGTGACGTGACGGTCGTCGCCCCCGACGCGGGGGGCGGCAAGCTCGCGCGTCGGTTCGCGAACAACCTCGAGGAGCACGGGATCGACACCGAGCTCGCGTTCATCGACAAGCGCCGTCCGAAGCACCTGCACAACGAGGCGGTGGCCGAGGAGATCGTCGGCGACGTCGAGGGTCGCGCGTGCATCCTCGTCGACGACATGATCGACACCGCCAGCTCCATCGCGAGCGCGGCGAACCTGCTGCAGGAGCGTGGCGCCGCGGATGTGCGGATCGCGGCAACGCACGGGGTGCTGTCGGGGCCGGCGATCGATCGCCTCAAGAACGCGCCGGTGCGGGAGGTGGTCGTCACGAACACGCTCCCGATCCCCGACGAGAAGCGTTGGGACGCGCTGACCGTGCTCTCCATCGCCCCGATCATCGCGGAGGCGCTCGATGCCGTCTTCGAGGACACCTCGGTCAGCGAGATCTTCCGCGGCGACAACGTCTGACGAACGCTTGTGTCGTCGCTCAGGCGTCCTCCAGACCCACTCGGCGACGCCAGACGCCGGGACGCCGGGCCACTGCTGGATCACCGGGATACCGGCCGACTTGGCTCCCCCCGCCGGGGCGGACCACAATGGAAGGTCCCCTCCGCCCGAAAGGTGCTGACGCGCCATGGCCGTCGACAACGTCCTCGTAGCCGAGCAGCGATCCGAAAAGGGCTCTCGTCCCGCGGGCCGGCTCCGGCGCTCCGGCAAGGTGCCTGCCGTCGTCTACGGGCTCGGGACCGACACCATCCCGATCGCAGTCAACGCACGCGAGCTCGGCCACATCCTCTCCGGCGGCGCCAACACCCTGATCACACTCAAGATCGGTGGCGACGACGCCCTCGCGCTCGCCCGCCAGGTCCAGCGCCATCCCACGCGTGGCGAGTACCTCCACATCGACTTCGTGCGGGTGCGCACCGACGTCGCCGTCGCCGCCGAAGTTCCGCTGCACCTCACCGGTGAGCCGGTGGGTGTTCTGGTCGGCGGCTTGATCGAGCAGCTCGTCTTCTCGCTCCCGATCGAGGCCAAGCCCCAGGACATCCCCACCTCGCTCGAGCACGACATCTCCGCGCTCGAGATCGGCGACCAGGTCCGCGTGTCCGAGCTCGCGCTTCCCTCCGGCGTGACGGCGACCGTCGAAGACGACGTGCTCGTCGGCCAGGTCGTCGCACCTCGCCTCGTGGTCGAGGAAGAGGTCGAGGGCGAAGAGGGCGAAGAGGGTGTCGAGGGCGAAGAGGGTGTCGAAGGCGAAGAGGGCGCTACCGAGGCGTCGTCCGGCGACGGCGACGGCGACGGTGGTGGCGAGGGCGGAGAGGGTTAGCGCGTGCTGCGACGGCGCGGTGTCGCGTCGGCACCGCGCACGGGTACGCCGGCGGATGTGCTCGTCATCGGGCTGGGGAACCCCGGTGCCGAGTACGAGCGCACGAAGCACAACGTCGGTGCCGAGGTCGTCGAGCTCCTCGCCAAGCGCCACGGCGCCAGGTTGCGCAAGGGCAAGGAGCGTGCCCGCGTCGACGAGGTCCGTATCGCGGGCAAGCGCGTCGCTCTCGCGATCCCGAACACCTACATGAACGACTCGGGCGATGCGGTGCGTCTGCTGGTGCGGCGCTTCGGTGTCGAACCCGAGCAGGTGGTGGTCATCCACGATGAGCTCGATCTTCCGGTTGCCGCGCTCCGCGTGAAGTCGGGCGGTGGGCTTGCGGGACACAACGGGCTCCGCTCGATTGCGGCGCATCTCCACAGCGACGCGTTCCAGCGCATTCGCATCGGGGTAGGGAAGCCGACCTCGAAGGAACGCGGCGCCGATCATGTGCTGAGCAAGTTCTCCAAGCGCGATCGCGCCGAGGTCGACGTCACCATCGAGCAAGCGGCCGACGCGGTCGAGCTCATCGCGAGCGAAGGCATCGGCCCGGCGATGAACCGATTCAACGGATCGGCTGCGTGATCGACCGCCTGATCGATCGGGCGCGCCTCGTCGAGCTCCGCGCTCGGGAGGAGCGGGCGTTTGCCGACGCGCACCCGAGGTCGCGCGAGCTGTCACGGCGCGCGAGCGGGCATCTTCTCGGCGGAGTGCCGATGAACTGGATGCGCCGGTGGCCCGGCGCGTTCCCAGTGTTCGTCGATGCGGCGAGTGGTGCGGGATTCACCGACGTCGACGGGAACACCTACATCGACCTCTGCCTCGGCGACACCGGTGCCATGACCGGCCATGCGCCGCCGGCGACGGTCGCTGCCCTGGGCGCGCAGGCCCCGCGTGGGCTCACGATGATGCTGCCGACCGAGGACGCGGTCTGGGCGGGCGCCCAGCTCGACGAGCGCTTCGGGCTCCCGGTCTGGCAGTTCGCGCTGTCGGCGACCGACGCCAACCGGTTCGCCCTGAGGCTCGCGCGGTTTGCCACCGGGCGGTCCAAGATCCTCGTCTTCGACTGGTGCTACCACGGCACCGTCGACGAGACGCTCGTCGCGCTCGACGCGGCAGGGCACGTCGTCGCGCGACCGGGCAACACGGGACCGCCCGTCGATCCGGAGGTGACGACAGCGGTCGTGGAGTTCAACGACGTCGACGCGCTCGCGGACGCGCTCGCCGGCGCTGACATCGCGTGCGTGCTCGCCGAACCCGCGCTCACCAACATCGGGATCGTGATGCCCGATCCAGGGTTCCACGACGCGCTGCGTGAGATCACCCGCCGCACGGGAACATTGCTCATCATCGACGAGACGCACACGATCTGTGCGGGGCCGGGCGGCGCGACGCGGAGTTGGGGTCTCGATCCCGACCTCCTCGTGATCGGGAAGCCGATCGCCGGGGGAGTGCCCGCAGCCGCCTACGGCATGACGACCGACGTCGCAGATCGAGTGGGCGAGGTGATGGCAGGGGAGGACACCGACGTGAGCGGGGTCGGCGGCACCCTTGCGGCGAACGCGCTCTCGCTCGCGGCCGTCCGCGCCACGCTGGCGAGCTCGTTGCGAGACGAGGACTTCGCGATCGCCGTGCCGCTCGCCGAACGTTGGGCCGCGGGTGTCGCCGACGTGATCGCACAGCACGGGCTTCCCTGGACGGTGCAGCAGCTCGGCGCCCGAGCGGAGTACTGGTTCTGCCCGCCGCCTCGGACGGGAGGCGAAGCCGCGGCGGCAGTCGACCACGAGCTCGACGCGCTCATGCACCTCTACGCGCTGAACCGCGGCATCCTGCTCACGCCGTTCCACAACATGGCGCTCTTCTGCCCCGCCCACACCGAGTCCGACGTCGACCGGCACACCGAGGTCTTCGCCGCAGCCGTCGCCGAGCTCCTCCTCCCCTGACGCTTCTCGGCCCGCTGACCGACAATTGTTGTCGGCGAACGTGCCGAGAAGCCGGGGCCCACGGGAGACGCGGGTGGGGCGGCCGGTACGCTGCGGTCGACACCCGGGGCGCAGGTCGCGTCTCCGGCGTCGTCGCGCGTCCATGAACCCTGATCCCACCAACCCACCGCTCGAAGGCCCGCCGCTCGGGCCGTTGGCGCCGCTCCTCGCCGAGGAGCCTGCGCTGCGCGCGGTGGTGGGGCGTGCCACCGTGGTCTCGGTCCCCGACGCCGGTCGTGCCCTGTTCGTCGCCGCGCTGGCGGGCGTCACGACCCGGCGCCCGATCGTCGTGGTGGTCCCCACCGCCGACGAGGCCGACCGCATCGCGCATGACCTCGGCTGCTTCCTGCCCGCCGGCTCGGTCGAGACGTTCCCTGCTTGGGAGACGCTCCCGTTCGAGCGGGTGTCGCCGTCGCTCGAGACCATGGGCCGACGCCTGCGCGTGCTGTGGCGCCTCCGGACCGACGACCCGCCCGCGGTCGTGGTCGCGCCCGTGCGAGCGCTCGTGCAGCGGCTCGGCCCCCACGTGGAGGAGATCGAGCCGGTCATCGTGGCGCCGGGTGAGCACGTCGACCGCGACGCGCTCGTCGCACGACTCGTCGCCCTCGGGTACCGGCGCGAATACCAGGTAGAGGCACGCGGCGAGGTGGCAGTGCGGGGCTCGATCGTCGACGTGTACCCCGTCACCGACGATCACCCCGTTCGCGTCGACCTGTGGGGCAACGAGGTCGACCGCCTGTCGGCGTTCGCCGTCGCCGACCAACGATCGACGCACGACGTCGCCGAGGTGCGCATCTTTCCTGCCCGCGAGCTGCTCGCGACCGACGAGGTCCGGGCGCGCGCCGCGGCACTCGTCACCGCCGAGCCGTGGGGCGCCGAGCACTGGGAGCGCCTCGCCGGGGGGCAGACCTTCGACGGGATGGAGTCATGGCTCCCGTGGCTCACCGGCCCACGGCTCGGCGGAGGGGAGCACCTGCTGCCCGACCTGCTCCCGGCCGACGCGCTCGTGCTGCTCTGCGAGCCGCGCCGGATGCGCGACCGGGCCCAGGAGCTCCTCGACGACGAGGCTGCGCTCGCGGCGGCGCTCTCGGGCACCTGGGGCGCAACCGGCTCCGAGTTCCCGCGTTTGACGCTGCCCTTCGACCGCCTCCTCGAGCACACCAGGGCCGGAGCGACCCACGTGCTCGCCGCACCAGAAGGGCCCGACACTCCGCACCTCGGGGCGACCGCGTTCGACCCCGTCGTGGGCGACGCGGACGGCCTCGCACAACGGCTGCGGCGACTCGCCGGCGACGGCACGCGGGTCGTGCTCGCCGCGGAGGGAACCGGGTCGGCCGACCGGCTCGCCTCGGTGCTCGCCGACGACGGGATCGATACGACGCTGGGCGCGATCGCACCCGGGGTGATCGGCATCGTCGTTGCGCCACTCGACCGTGGCGTCGTGGTGCCGGGCGCGAAGGTCGCGCTCGTCGCCGAGTCCGACCTCACCGGGCGTCGACGCGTGCACCGACGACCGCGCGGTGCGCGCAAGGGCGCCGATCTCTACGACGCACTCACACCGGGTGACTTCGTGGTGCACCAGGTACACGGCGTTGCTCGCTACTCGGGCATGGTCCAGCGCGCGATCGGTGGCGTCGCGCGCGACTACCTGCTGCTCGAGTACAAGGGCGCCGACAAGCTCTACGTGCCGACCGACCAGGTGCACACGGTCCGGCGCTACACCGGTGGCGAGACGCCGACGCTGCACCGCATGGGTGGCGCCGACTTCGAGAAGGCGAAGTCGCGGGTGCGCTCGGCAGTGCACGAGATCGCCGAGGAGCTCGTGGTGCTCTACCGCACGCGTCTTGCGAGCCCCGGGCGGGCGTTCGGGTCCGACACGCCGTGGCAGCACGAGATCGAGGAGGCCTTCCCCTTCGAGGAGACGCCGGACCAGCAGCGCGCGATCGACGAGGTGAAGGCCGACATGGAACGCCCGGTCCCGATGGATCGCCTCGTGTGCGGCGACGTCGGCTTCGGGAAGACCGAGATCGCGGTGCGGGCTGCGTTCAAGGCGGTCCAGGACGGAACGCAGGTGGCGATCCTCGTCCCGACCACGCTGCTCGCCGACCAGCACGGCCAGACGTTCTCCGAGCGCTTCGCCGGCTACCCGGTGCGAGTCGAGGTGCTGTCGCGGTTCCTCACCCCGAAGCAGCAGGCCGAGGTGGTGGCCGGCGTGACCTCCGGCGCGGTCGACGTGGTGATCGGCACCCATCGCCTGCTCTCCGACGACGTCACGTTCAAGGACCTCGGCTTGCTCGTGATCGACGAGGAGCAGCGGTTCGGTGTGCAGCACAAGGAGATGGTGAAGACGATCCGCACGGGCGTCGACGTGCTCACGCTCTCGGCCACTCCGATCCCGCGCACGCTCGAGCTCTCCCTCACCGGGATCCGCGACCTGTCGCTGGTGAACACGCCGCCCGAGGACCGCCAGCCGATCCTCACCTACGTCGGCGAGGACGACGACCGCGCCATCGCCGAAGCCATTCGGCGCGAGCTGCTGCGTGAGGGCCAGGTCTTCTTCGTGCACAACCAGGTCAAGGACATCGACTTCATCTCCGAACACGTGCGCGAGCTCGTCCCGGAAGCGCGCGTCGCTGTCGCGCACGGCCAGATGGACGAAGCTCGCCTGGAGCAGGTGGTGCTCGATTTCGTCACTCGGAAGTTCGACGTGTTGGTGTGCACGACGATCGTGGAGAGCGGTCTCGACATCCCCACCACGAACACGCTCATTGTCGACCGGGCCGACCGGCTCGGCCTCTCGCAGCTCTACCAGCTGCGCGGTCGCGTGGGCCGCCGCGGCCAGCGCGCCTACGCGTACCTCTTCCACCCGCGCGACCGGGTGCTCAGCGAAGAGGCGTACGAACGACTCAAGACGATCGGCGAGTTCACCGAGCTCGGCTCTGGATTCAGGATCGCGATGCGCGACCTCGAGATCCGAGGAGCCGGCAACCTGCTGGGTGAGGGTCAGTCGGGCCACGTCGCCGCGGTCGGCTTCGACCTCTACTGCCAGCTGGTGACCGAAGCGGTCGGCGCGCTGACCGGTCACGCCCCCGACCAGCCGATCGAGATCACGATCGACCTCCCGGTCGACGCGCACCTCCCTGCGGAGTACGTCGCGCGCGACGACGTGCGCATGGAGGCGTACCGTCGCCTCGCGGCCGTC
>JALHSW010000172.1 GCA_022865365.1 Acidimicrobiia bacterium
GCTCGGCGGTGTCGTCTACACCCCAGGCGGCAGCGGGACCGCGCAGGAGATCTTCACCGACGCGGCGCAGAACGACTACACGCTCTACGGAGTGCGCAGCCCGATGGTGTTCCTGGGTGCGGATCACTACGAGCGCGAGCATCCGGGGCTGGTCGCCGCCGTGCGTGACCTCGCGGAGCGGGGCGGCTGGGGCGATCTCGTGCGCGTGGTCGACACCGGCGACGCCGCACTCGGCGCCATCCGTGAGCTCGTGCACCCCACGGTGGGGCCAGACGCCGAAGCTCCGCAACGGCGATGCTCGCCCCTCCGCAAGCGCTGACGACACAGGAGCCCTCGATGCCCGCCCGCAAGGTTCGAGTCCCGCAATCGGATCCCGAGCTGGTGGCCGGGCTCGCGCGCATCCGCACCGAGCTCGAGATCCCCGAGCGCGTCCCCGCCGACGTCGTGGCGGCGGCGAGCGCAGCCGCCACGCGCCCGCGCGAGCTCGGTGCACGAATCGATCTCCGCGACGTCCCGTTCGTCACCATCGACCCCGTCGGGAGCCTCGACCTCGACCAGGCGTACGCCGCCGAGCGGCGCCGCGGGGGGACGCGGGTGCGCTACGCGATCGCCGACGTGGCTGCGTTCGTGGTCGCCGACGACGCCGTTGACGTCGAGGCCCACCGGCGCGGCATGACCGTCTACCTCCCCGACGGACGTGCACCCCTCTACCCCGAGGTCCTGGGTGAAGGAGCGGCGAGCCTGCTCCCGGACGGAGATCGGCCGGCTCTGTGCTGGACGATCGACCTCGATGACACCGGGGCGCCGACCGGTTGGCGCCTCGAGCGGGCGACGGTGCGTAGCCGCCGGAAGATGACCTACGTCGAGGCCCAGGCCGAGATCGACGATGCCAGCGCGGCCGAGCCGCTGGTGCTGCTGCGCGAGATCGGGCTGCTCCGACAGGCCCAGGAGCGGGCCCGTGGCGGTGTGAGCCTGCCGCTGCCGAGCCAGGAGGTGAAGGCCCATGGGGGCAGCTACGAGCTGGCGTATGACGTGCCGCTGGCGGTGGAGGGGTGGAACGCCCAGATCTCGCTGCTGGCCGGGATCTGCGCGGCCCACACCATGATCGACGGTGGTGTGGGCATCTTGCGCACCCTCCCGCCACCCGACGACCGCTCCCTCGACCGGCTCCGCCGCGTCGCCCATGCGCTCGGGATCGAATGGCCGGCGTCGAAGCGATACGCCGACGTGGTGCACGACCTCGTCCCCGGTGACCCGGAGGCCGAGGCCTTCGTGGAGCAGGCGGTCGAGACGCTGCGTGGCGCGGGCTACACGCTCGTCGACCCGGCCGCGACGACGCAGCCCGAGCACGGAGCGCTCGCGACGCCGTACGCGCACGTGACCGCCCCCTTGCGTCGGCTCGCCGACCGGTTCGCGAACGAGGTCGTCGTCGCGTTGTGCGCCGAGCGCGCGCCGGCACCCGAGGTTCGCGCCGCCCTCGACCCACTCCCCGATGTGATGCGCGACGCCGGCCGTCGCGCCGCCGCGGCCGAGCGCGCCGTCGTCGACCTGGCCGAGACACTCGTGTTGCGCGGGCGCGTCGGTGAGGTGTTCCCGGCAACGGTGGTCGACCTCGACGGCGACCGCGCCACCGTGCTCGTACGCCATCCCGCGGTCGAGACGAACATCGACGCGAGCACGGTGCAGCTTGCCGACGAGATCGAGGTGCGTCTCCGGGAGGTCGATCCCGCGCAGCGCCGGGTGACGTTCGAGCGGGCCTAGCCGGAGTTCCTCGAGACGTCCACCACCCGCGATGAGCGCTCCAGGCCGCGAGCACAACGCCGCGGACTTCAGTTCGGCTCTCGAACTGCCGATACGGACCCTGAGTTCCATGGGTTGCCCCGGCAACGCCACGAGGTGGAGACGTGCCGACGACATGAGCAGGTTCGCGAGCAAGGCCCCCCGGGATCGGCATGAGGCCAGGCGGCGGGGTCCCGGAGAGCGCCGCGCTCCAAACGGGGAGCGGGGCAGCGCACTGGTCGAGTTCACGATCGTCCTCCCGATCCTGATCCTCCTGGTGTTCGGCGTCATCGAGTTCGGCCTCGCCTACGGCAACAAGATCGCTCTGCGCCAAGGCGTTCGCGAGGCGGCCCGGCAGGGCGCGGTCGGAAACTTCGGTCCCGCCTTCTCGACCGGAGAGCCGTGCCACCTCACGGGAGTGACCACCGCTTCGACCCACATCAAGAACCTGATGTGCCAGGCAAAGAACGACATCGGTCTCGGGCCTGTTCGCGCCCTTCCTCGGCGGGAGCGTCCTGCAGTCCAAGACCGCGATTCGCATCGAGGTGTCCGATCTCGTCGAGACGGGTGGCGAAGAGACGCCGCTCGAAGGAGGTGACTGGGTGTGGTGCACCGTCTCGTCGTCCTCGCCCTAGCCCGACTGACCCGCTCGCGCGATGACGAGCAGGGCGCCGTGCTCATCATCGTCACGATCGTGATGGTGACGCTGGTCGGTGTCGCTGCCCTCGTGATCGACATCGGCAACGCCAGCCAGCAGTCGCGACAGGCACAGGCTGCAGCTGACTCCGGCGCGCTCGCGGCGACGCAGAGGATCGAGGACTACGGGGGAACCTTCACGGGCTCCTCCACCCAGTGGCAGGGCGTCGTCAACGACGTGAAGCTCTACGTTCAGAGCAACTTCGGCATCAGCTCCGCCAGCTGGCAAGGCTGCACGGACGCGCACGCGTTGACGTTCCGTCCCGATACGGGCGCCGCGAACGCGTGCATCTCGGCCGACATGGCCGCGTGGCCCGCAACGCTCGCGGGTGAGACCTCACGTACGAACCGCATACGTGTGCGCCTCCCCGACAAGTTGGTCGCGACCGGGTTCGGAAAGGTCCTCGACGTGGATTCGCTGAGTGTGGGCGCCGTGGCGACGGCCGCCGTCACCAGGGCGACCACGAGGGTCACGACGCGCGAGGTGGAGCACCAGGCGGGTGGGACGTGCGCCCTATGTGTCCTGAGCCCCACGGGCACCTCGCTCGACGGACAGAACGGGGACATCACGGTCACCGGCGGGGACGTCGTCGTCAACTCGCTCGCGAGCACCGCTGCGACGCTGAACCCGAATGGACGCATCCGTGCAATCCCCACTGAGCACATTCCTCACCCGGCCATCGGCGGACCGGGCTGCGAGCCAGGGTCGTGCAACTTCTCGGGGGACGGGTACTCGCCCAATCCGAGCCACCTCGGCGAGGCGATGGACCCTCTCATCAACATGCCGCAGTGCGAGGACGAGCCGAGCTGCGCCTCGTTGACCCCGGAGAGTGGGAGCGGCGCGAACCTGAGCCCCGGGATCTACAACACCATCTCCGGCTCGCACACGCTGAGCGCCGAGATCTACGTCATCAAGAGCGGCATCACCCTGAGCGGGAACGACTTCCTCACCGGGACCGGCGTGATGCTCTACTTCGCGTGCAGCTCCTACCCGACCCCATGTTCCCCCGGCCAAGCAGGGGCCGGGATCAAGGCGACCGGGAACGGGGCGATGCGGATCTTCCCGCCCACCGAGGGCGTCTACCAGGGTCTGAGCCTCTTCGCTGATCGCAACAACACCGCGACGCTCACGTACCGCGGTAACGGTACGAACGAGAACGGTCTCACCAACGGGGGCGCCGGGACCTTCTACATGAAGTCGGGGACGCTCGACCTCCGGGGGAACGGCTACACCTTGGCGAGCGAGATCATCGTCGGGTTCATGACCATGGAGGGCAACCCGTCGGGCGTGGCCATCGTGTACGACCAGGCACGCAACGTGCCGCTCACGCACGACGTCGAACACGAATCGACGACCCAGGCCACCTCGTACGACGCCGGTGGGCTCGTCGGCTGAGCGCTCGTCGGCTGAGCGCCGGAACGTCGCCGATCCGAGAGATCTGTGGTCGGGCTGCCGGGACTCGAACCCGGGACCTTCGGTCCCCCAGACCGCGGCCGTTCATGGCAGCGCGTGTCGCTCAGTAGCCAGTCGTGGACGTTCATGCAGGTCGGACAACGGTTCTTGTGGCAACGCGTGCACGTCAGGCGCGGCACGCGCGGTCCTGATGAGGGGCGTTCGCGCGACAACTGCTGGCAAATTGCTGGCAAGGTTCGGGGCCGCTGACCGCTTCGCCCTGGTGCTCGCGGTGCTGCTCGACCAGCCGGGGTCGCGGAACTAGCCGGTGAAGCGGATCACAACCTCGACCGGTGCGGGCGCCGCCGGGCAGGTGCCCTGGATGGCGAGACGCTCGACCGAGCCCTGCGCGTCGCCTGAGAGCTCGGTGACCTTCGTTGGGGTACCGCTGCTCGGATCGAGCGTGTAGAGCGCCTCCGGTGTCTCCCCCACGCCCGCGAGGAAGTAGAGGTTCCGCGACGTGCGGTCGAACTCGATGCCGAACGGTCCAGGTGGGGGGTCAGAGCCGATCAGCGGTCCCTGCGTGGCCGCCCCGGTCGACTGGCTCACGGTGACGAGGAAGAGTTGCTGGGTCGTCTCGTTGCGGGAGACGAGCGTCCACATCGTCGTGCCGCAGTCGGCGGTCATGGTCAAGAGCGGTTTGTCGGCGAAGGGACCTGTCGCTGTTCCGACGGGACCGACCAGCGTTGCGACTCGGGTCGCCACGTTGACGTCGTAGATGCAGAACGCGGGACCGCAACCGAGGATCTCGTTCGTGGCGATGGTCGCGTAGACGCGTCCGTCGCCGCCGGTGGCGATGCCGGCATCACTCGTCCCGAAGATCGTCGAGTAGGTGAAGTTCCCGGTGATCGTGCCGAGGTCGGTCGGGGCGCCGGTGGTGAGGTCGAACTGCACGAGGTGCACGTTGAGGGCCCCGTTGTCGTTGTTGCCGTCCCCGATGATGCCGTAGAGACCGCTGTCGGGCCCGAAGGTCAGGTCGGCCACGCACGCCAGGCTCGAAGCGGCGGCGGGGAGCGCGGTGACGACCCCGTCGGCGAGCCCGACGGTCGCGAGGCGGCAGGTCTCGCTGTTGTTGATGATCGTGTAGGCGACGGAGCCTGCCTGGGCCTGCACGCCGGCAGCCGAAGCCGCGGGCTCCGACGCCGGCTGCGAGCTCGGCGCGGTCGTCGTGGTGCTGTCGGCGCTCGGGTCGTCGGGCTCGGCCACGCCGATCCCGGTGCTCAGCACGATGAGCGCGGCTGCCGCCAAGGTGGCGATCCCCAGCCGGATCCCCGGAACTCTCGCACCCATCGCTTGACCCCTCATGCTGGCAATCGAACGGATCTGTTGCCGCCCGGTGAGAAACCGACCTTAGCAACTACGCCGGTGGCGAAGCCGCTTCACGGCCGACGCCATATGGAGAAGGACCCTAGGCGCGGACCGGCAGCTCGCCCTGGTGGTCGCGGTGCTGCTCGACCAGCCGGGGTCGCGGGGTTAGCCGGTGAAGGCAGGAGCGGCAACCACCTCGGGCGCGGCGAAGACGTTGGTGAACGTGACCTCCGCTTCGAAACCCAACCCGTCGGGTGGCGAGAGCCTGACCGTGGCAGACGTCGGCCCGGTGACCTCGGCGCTGCAGAACATCGCTTCAATGCGGCAAAACGCCGCGGTCGAAGTCTGGGTCGCGCCGCCCGCCTGAGTCTCGGTGAACGTGCAGACGGTCTTCTCCGGGATCTCGACGATCTCAGATCCAGCGCCGGTGAAGGTGACCTCGGTCGGGTCGGCCGGCCCGCTCTCACAGGCGATCGTGACGACGTAGGTCGCGCCCGGGGGCGCGTCGCCGGTCACGACCTTCGTGACCTGGACGGGGAGGAAGGCAGGTCCAGAACCCTGCGCGCCCACCGCCGAGCCCAACCCAACGACCAGCGACCCCACCGCCAGCACCACACCCGCCAGAACCCCACCCCCCCTACGCATAGACAAGGACTCTAGGCGCGGAACGGCAGCTCGGGCTGGTGGTCGCGGTGCTGCTCGACCAGCCGGGGTCGCTGA